>JAZFPW010000229.1:0-4371 GCA_036444815.1 Gammaproteobacteria bacterium | reverse complement strand
CTGCCTGCACAGGTATTCGCTCGGATGCCACCGCACCACCCGGTTCCGATCAATCCAACGTTGATTCTGTCCATTGATAAATCTCTCTCAGCTATTGTTGCGGCAAGAAAAAACCTGCCTAAAGGATTGTACGGGCTTCATTGTGCCGCTGCCAATGGCCCGCTTGCAGCGAAAAACCGGTTACGGCTCAGGGAATTAGAACATCAGCCCTGGCAGCCAGGTCGCGAGACCGGGCATCAGCAGCAGCAGCGCGGCCACTCCCAGCATCATGATCCAGTAAGGGATGGAGCCGCGGAATATGTCGCCCAACGTGACCGAAGAGTCCGGTACCGCAGCTTTCACAGTGAACACCAGGATACCCATCGGCGGCGTCAACAGGCCCGCTTCGATAATCAAGATGCCGTAGATAGCGAATGCGATTTCGTTGAATCCTGCGGCGATAGCGACCGGCACGAAGATGGGTACCGTGAGTAGAATGATAGAGATCGAATCGATTAACGCGCCGAGCAGGAGCCAGATCACCGTCATGATCAGGATCATCCCGATGACCGAGAGTCCAGTACCTAGGAATAGGTCTTGAATCATGTTGATGCCACCGCTTACGGCTAGCAGGCGCGAATACATCGAGCCGGCGATTAACAGAAACATGATCGGCGCCGTTGACCGGCCGGCATTGAATATCGCTTCCGTGAACTCCTTGCGCCTCATTCCTTTCGCCCAACCGAGGACGATGCTGCCCAATGCGCCAAATCCTGCCGCCTCGGTCGGCGTGAAGACCCCCAGCCAGATTCCACCCAACACAATGAAGACCAGCGCGACGATTCCGAGTCCGCTGGTCAGTTCAGAGCGGAACTCCTTGGGCCGCACACCGTCGGCCGGCCTCTCGATTGCCGGCGCGACGGATGGATTTCGTACGGCTACGATGACGCAATAAACGACGAACGTCAGACCGAGCAGTAGACCGGGTGCGACGCCGGCGATGAAGAGTGCGCCGACCGATCCTTCGGTCAGTATCGCCCAGACGATCAACAGTACGCTCGGCGGGATCAGCATGCCGAGGCAGCCGCAGCCGGTGACGACGCCCAACGCATACGACTTCCCATATCCCGCTCGGCGCATCTCTGGATACGCGATACGGCTGAACGTCGCTGCCGCCGCAATCGACACACCCGACACGGCAGCGAATGCGGCATTACCGACTACCGTAGCGGCCGCCAGGCGGCCGGGAAGTTTATACAGCACGCGATCACAGACGAGATAGAGATCCTTGGCAGCGCCCGAGCGGCTGATAATCTCGCCCATCAACATGAATAGAGGGATGACGGCCAGCGCATGGCTGCGAATAGCGTCATAGGCCGTCGAGCCGAGTATCGATAGGGCGATGGTCATATCGCCGTAGCTCAGATAGACCCCGATCACGCTCGCGAGCCCCAAGGCGACGCCGATATGCACTCCGACTAGCACGAGGACCATCAGTATGACCAGGGTATAAAAGATGACTTCCGGACCCATTGCGCCCTCTATCGAGTCTCGTCCGCAGAAATCTGCTTACACACTGACGAGTTCCTCTTCGGGCAGCTGCCCCGTCCAGTCGAGATAGAGCAGATACAAATAGACGTAGGCGGCGAACACCGAGGTTAGGGCGACCAGGAAGCGCACGGGGTAGGTCGGGAAGCGAAACGCGCCCTCGCCTTCGTATTCAAGGACGCCCAACGCCTCCACGGCGGGACCCCAAGAACTGAAGGCGGTGCCCAAGAAAAACAACAGCCCGCAGAGGTTAGCCACGGAGCGGAGGATTCTTTGCCAGGCGGGCCCGACCGCGCCGTAGATCAGTGTCGTCCGAATCATCCCGCCGCGATAAATCGCAAGCGGAATTTGCAGAAACGTAATGGAGACGACGGAGTTCTTGATGACCTCCGTCGCGCCTAGGAGCGGCTGGCTAAAGAGATAACGGCCCGTCACGTCGACGAGAATGATAAGCGCAAGCACGATGACCCAGAACGCCGACACGATGTGCGTCGTTCGTGCGACTCGCTCGATCAGGCGCCTCTCCGCACCCACCTCAGTCCCCAGCCGAGTTGCCGTCTCGCGACATCAGACTGTTTCCCAGTTTCCGCTGTCGACCGATTTAGCGATGGCTTCGAGTACGGCGACATTGCCGATACGTTGTTCGTCTTCGAAACGGTAGGGGGAACCGGTTGTTACAGCGTTCGCCCACTCCTCCAGGTTGGCTCTAACCGGATCCTTCGCAGCAAAGGTCTGTGAATGTTGCACACCGTCTTTGCCACAGGTAATCAGATGCGTCTTGCCGCCGTGCTGTGGGTGGGAGTCGTCACGCGCCTCCACCCACATCAGATCGCCGAATACCGTGAATCGCCCGTAGTAGGGAGTCGAGGAGATCGCACCCAGGCAGCCTGTCGCGCCGCTTTCGAAACGAAATAGAACTGTGACGACGTCACCGGTCGGCAGGTTCAGAACTCGACGGGCCGCCTGTGCGGACACCGCCTCCACCGGACCAAGCATCGAGATGAATAAATCGGTCAGATGAACACCCATGCCGGTCATTCCAGCGGCCGGTGCTTCCGCGATCGAACCGCGCCAGTTATCGGGCTCCACGGTCGCGAAGATGTCATGCGAGAAATTGGCGTCGACGTGCATATGCGTGCCGATCTCCCCGGAGGCTACGATCCGCGCGATCTCCTCCATCGTCGACTCGAAACGCCGTTCGTGCCCAACGCCCATCACCAGGCCCGCGTCCCGTGCTGCCGCGACCATGCGCTCGGCGCTGGCCTTGGTCAGGGATAGTGGCTTCTCGCAGAAAATCTGCTTACCGTGTGCGATCGCTGCATGCACCTGTTCTTCGTGCTGGGAATGCGGCGTACACAGAATAACGGCATCGACGTCGGGATCCTCGAGCACTTTCTGATAGTCGTCGAGTAGCAGAATGCCGACTTCCTCGGCAAATTTTCTATGGCGATCCGGTCGAAGCGCCGCCAGCCGGACGAGCTCGAGGTTGTCGCTGCCCTTGACTGACTTCACCATGTGCCGGCCCCACCAGCCGAGCCCTATCATCGCAGCTCTGATCATTCTATCTCCATGTTAGTTAGTTTCGAGCTGTGACCAACCGGCA
Source organism: Gammaproteobacteria bacterium (assembly GCA_036444815.1). Lineage (GTDB taxonomy): Bacteria > Pseudomonadota > Gammaproteobacteria > Steroidobacterales > Rariloculaceae > SMWC01. Next base: position 1,241 of record JAZFPW010000229.1, on the reverse strand, counting down.
CACTTCCCTGTTCGCCTGTTATTCGATCGTGTAATTGACGGGCCATTCATAGCCGCTTTGCGTGACCAACTCGATATACGAGCGGAGAATTTCGGAACCCGGCATACCGCGCCCGTCGGCTTCCTTCGCCATTCGATTCGGAAACTCGCTTAAGGACTGCGCCCATTCCCGGCGAGCTGCTTCGGGAAGCTCACGAACGGTCGCACCGGCGGCACGCAGGCTCGCCAATCCGGCGATCTGGCGCTCCTCCAAGACTCGCGCCGCCTCGACCTCGAATGCGCGGCCGACCTCTTCGACGATCTGCCGTACATCGGCCGGCAGACGGTTCAGCGTTCGCACATTCATCGTCATAATGACCGCGCCGCCCATTGCGCCGAAGCCGATCAACGTGTAATACGGTGCGGGCTCATGGAATTTGTAGGCGAAATAAGCCGACGGAAACATCAGCCAGCCGGAGTAGACGCCGGTCTGTAGCGACATGTAACCATCGGGCAGAGTCGACTGAACCGGCACGACGCCGGCTGACTCGAGCCACTCCAGATTCGTCCCGGCGCCGGCAATCTTCACGCCGCGCAGATCCTCGACGCTATCCCACGGCACACTGGAACCAAGATGGTAATTATCCCATCCGTTGATGCCTAAGAGGCGCTGCCCGTAGCGCTCCTCGAGCTGCTCGGAGAGCCACGGGTTGCTATCGTAGATCTGACGAGCCAGCTGAATACTCAGTTGCGCGTCCTGCGGCCCGAACGGCACGAAGTACTGGAAGTTGTGCAGGAACAGCTTCGCCGGCTCGAAACAAGTGCAGAACGCGCCGATGTCCAATATACCGATCTGTACGGCTTCGAGGGTTTCCGCGACCGACGCGATCGAGCCGGCGTAACCCTCGATTATCCTCAACTCGTGCTCGGTCTCTTCCGCTACGCGCCGCTTGAGCTCCGGCACGACGTAGTCGCGCATGACCGTGACGTAAACACTTGGGCCCGCGGGGTGGCCGGATCCGATTCGCAACGTGTAGAGTTCAGCGGATACGTGAGCAGGCAAAACGAGCGTTGCGGCGAGCGCGGCGCTCATCACGACCATGCGTAGGACTTGGTGACTCAAATTCATCTGGAGATTTACGATCAAGCGGCAGCCGATTTTCCCTGAGCGTTGCTTGCCGTCTTCGGATTCAGCTCGCAGGCCTCATCCCAGGTAATGATATTCAGCGTACGCACGAAACTGCCCGCCCCAATATTTTCCGC
>JAZFPW010000228.1:0-8402 GCA_036444815.1 Gammaproteobacteria bacterium | reverse complement strand
TCGGCGAGCTCATGACGCGGGTGCTCGTGCCGTTCGACGCTGCCGATGCCGGCGAGCTCGATGATTCTCGAGACAGTCCCCATGTCGCCGTCGTCGGTCGACCCAACGTCGGCAAATCGACGCTGATCAACCGCTTGCTGGGTACCGCTCGGCTCGTGACGTCGGCCGAGCCCGGAACGACCCGCGACAGCGTCTTCGTGCCTTGCCAACGCAATGACGAGAGCTTCGTGCTGGTCGATACCGCAGGCATAAGACGCCGCGCGAGGGTCAATGAAACTATCGAGAAATTCAGCGTGGTGCAGAGCCTTCGCGCGATCGAGGACGCAGGCGTCGTCATCGTGTTAGTCGACGCAAGGGAGGGGATCACCGAGCAGGACTCGCATCTGATCGGCTTAGTCGTGGAGCGCGGCCGCGCCATCACGATCGGCGTCAACAAGTGGGATAACCTCGAGTCCGCGCAGCGGCGCCAGGTCGACGCTCAAATCGATCGCAAGCTGGAGTTCGTCGCGTTCGCGCGCATTACGCATCTCTCGGCGCTACACGGTAGCGGTATCGATGACGTCATCGCCGCCGCGTTGGACGCCTATGCCGCCGCCGGCCGCGACCTGCCGACGCCGCAACTCAATGCGATCCTTGAGCGCGCGAAGACCGCCCACCCGCCGCCGCTCGTCGGCGGCCGGCGAATCCGGCTACGGTATGCACACCAAGGGGGGCGACGTCCCCCCATCGTCGTGATCCACGGTAATCGAGCCGAGCGCCTGCCGGACCACTATCGGCGCTACCTGATCAACTTCTTTCGGCGTGTACTGAAGCTCGAGGGCGCCCCGCTCAGGCTGGAGTTCAAGACCGGTGACAATCCGTACGCGGGTAAACGCAATGTGCCCACTCGCCGGCAGGTGAAGCGACGACAGCGCCTGATTCGTCACGCTCGCCGCCACTGACCTCAAGGGACCGTCAAGCGAACGGCGTAGCGGCGGCGGCCTCGCCGCGACTCTCTGCGGCCTATTCTAATGACGAGAAGTTACTAGGCGCGACGCTAATCGGTTTACACTGCGTCCGGATTTGGTCATAGGCTTCAATCGTGAGCAGTGCCCGTCAACACGTGACGTTGGAAGGCGACTTGCCGATGCACCGCGGCGGCTCCCTCGTGCGCCCAACGATTGCATACGAGACCTGGGGCGAACTCAACGAACGCCGCGACAATGCGGTGCTGATTTTCACTGGACTCTCCCCATCGGCGCATGCGGCCTCTTCTCCGGAAGACCCATCGCCAGGTTGGTGGGAGGAGATGATCGGCCCGGGCCGCTCGATCGACACCCGCCGATTTTTCGTGATATGCGTCAACTCTCTCGGCAGTTGCTTCGGCTCTACCGGCGCCGCGTCGGTGAACGCCGAGACGGGGAAGACCTATCGGCTCGCGTTCCCGGTCCTCTCGCTCGAAGATGTGGCACGGGGTGGCTGGGAGGTCCTGCAGCATCTGGGGGTAGAGCGAGTGCATGCCACGATCGGCCCGTCGATGGGCGGCATGAGCGCGCTAGCGTTCGAGATTCTTTTCCCCGGAACGTCTGACGGCCTCCTCGTGATCTCCTCCGGATCGCGCTCATTGGCTTTCGCGACGGCACTACGGTCGCTGCAGCGAGAAATCATTCGCCGCGATCCGAACTGGCAGTCCGGCAATTATGACGCGGACACGATGCCGCTGGTCGGCATGCGGCTTGCGCGCAAACTCGGAATGATCACTTACCGTTCCGCCGAGGAGTGGTGGGGGCGCTTCGGCAGGGAACGAGCCGCGGAAGAGTGTGAGCCCGATGACCCGTTCTGCCTAGACTTCGAAATAGAGGCGTATCTCGAACATCACGCGAATAAATTTATCGGGCAGTTCGATCCGAACTGCTACCTCTACCTGTCCCGAGCCAGCGACCTGTTCGACGTCGCCGATCACGGCGCGTCGGTGGAGGCGGGGCTCGCGAAGATCGAGGCGCCGCGCATCATGATCATCGGCGTCAGGACCGACTTTCTATTCCCGCCACAGCAGCAACACGAGTTGGCGGAGCAGCTGTCGGTCTCGGGCCGGCAGCTCGAGTACGTCGAGCTCGAGTCGATTCAGGGGCACGATTCCTTCCTCGTCGATATGGATCGGTTCCGGCCGACGATTGCCCGCTTCTTCTCCTCTGAGGGCTTTCAATAACGCCGCTACGATTTCGTCTGGGCGTCGTCGCCGGGCCGGGATTCGTAGACCGTCGCGGTAAGTTCGCCGCGCGCGAGGCGGACGTCGATGCCGGTGCCCGGCGCAACGGTGGCCGCATCCGTCACGACGCTGCCGTCGTCCTGACTCGACACGATGGCATAGCCCCGGTCCAGCGTTGCGAGCGGGCTGACCGCCTGAAGCGCTCGTGCCGCGAGCTCCAGCCGGGCCCGTCGATGGCCGACCAGTTCGGCCATCGCGCGTTCCAGGCCGCGGCCGCTCCACCGGCAGCGCTCTTGTAGACCGGCGAGTTGCCGCCGGGGTGTCGCGCCGCGCAGGGCGGCGGTGAGTTCGGCGAGTTGCGAGCCGCGCTCACCCAGCAGCCGCTGCCAGCTCAATCTGAGCCGCACCTCCAGGTCATCGAGGCGCTGATTGGACTCGCGTAACTGGATGCCCGGGTGGCTGCGAGTGAGCCGATGCGCCAGGCCGTCCAACAAGCCTCTAACGCCGGCGAGCTGCTGTGCGGCTGCTCGCGACAGTCGCCGGGCGAAGACGCCCAGCGCGCGGAGCCACTCGGATTGTTCCGGCACCGCCAATTCGGCAGCGCCCGACGGTGTCGGTGCCCGCACATCGGCGACCAGGTCCGCGATCGTGAAGTCCACCTCATGACCGACACCCGAGATGACTGGCGTCGCCATGGCGTCCAGCGCCCGGGCGACAACTTCCTCATTGAACGACCACAGGTCCTCGAGCGACCCGCCGCCGCGCGTGAGGATCAGTAGGTCGCAGTCGCGTCGCCGATCCGCGAGCTCGAGAGTCCGGGCGATCTCGGCCGCGGCCTGCGCACCCTGAACCGCCGTCGGGTAGACCAGGACCGGTACGGCCGGAAAGCGTCTGCGGAGTATCGACACGACATCTCTGACCGCGGCTCCGCTCGGTGACGTGATCACACCGATACGCCGCGGCAATTTCGGTAATGGTTTTTTTCGTTCGGAATCAAACAACCCTTCGGCCGCGAGCTTGCGTTTCAGTTCTTCGAATTGTCGCCTTAGCTCGCCTTCGCCGACTGGCTCCAGATAATCCAGAACCAACTGGAACTCGCCTCTCGCCTCGTAGAGGCTGACGCGGCCACGGGCGAGCACCTGTTGACCGTTCTCCGGCGAGAATTTGAGCAGGCTATTGGAGCCGCGGAACATCGCGCAGCGGACCTGTGCGCTGTCGTCCTTGAGGCTCCAGTACAGGTGCCCCGAGGAAGGCCGCGCCAGGTTGGAGATCTCCCCCTCGACCCAGATCACGCCGAAGTTGTCCTCGATCAGGCGCCGGGCCTCCCGGTTGAGCGAGGAAACCGTGAAGATGTCGCGCTCCTCGGCCAGGGGCAGTTCGAGATTGTCCATCGGCGCAGTATACGTGAGCGGATCCTGGGCCCCGGTGGGGGCGTGCTGCTACGTTGCCGCAAGTCGCGGACCAGCCTTACCACATGCAATGTCGGCCGCAGAGGCGTAAAATGGATCGTTTACCTGCACGCTACGCGCCCGGAGCTGCCCATGCGGATCACGCACGAAGCGCTGACCTTCGACGACGTCATGCTGCGGCCTGCCTATTCCGAAGTCCTGCCCCGCGAAGTCGATCTCGTGAGCCGTTTGACGCGGTCCCTGACACTCAATATCCCAATCGTCTCCGCCGCTATGGATACGGTGACCGAAGCCCGGCTAGCGATCACGCTCGCTCAGGCGGGTGGTATCGGCATCATCCACAAGAGCATGTCACCCGAGGAGCAGGCGCGCCAGGTTCTCCGGGTCAAGAAGTTCGAAAGTGGCGTGATCAGTGCTCCGATCACGGTAGGTCCGGATGCCTCCATCCGCGAAGTGAACGCGCTCACCCAGGCAAACAACATCTCCGGCGTGCCGGTCGTCGAAGGGACTGAACTCGTCGGCATCGTCACCCACAGAGATCTGCGCTTCGAAACCCAACTCGACGCTCCGGTGTCGTCGGTCATGACGCCGAAGGAGCGGCTCGTAACGGTGCGAGAGGGGGCCGACAAGGATGAAGTGCTGACCTTGCTGCATCGCCACCGGATCGAGAAAGTCCTCCTCGTCGACGATGAGTTCCAGCTTCGCGGCATGATCACCGCCAAGGACTTCCAGAAGGCGACCGACTACCCACGGGCCTCGAAAGATGAACTTGGGGCATTGCGTGTGGGCGCTGCGGTCGGTACGGGTGTCGATACGCCTGAACGCGTAGCCGCTCTACTGGGGGCCAGTGTGGACGTGATCGTCGTGGACACCGCTCACGGTCATTCACGCAGCGTGCTGGACCGAGTCACCCAGATAAAGCGTGAGCACCCGGACGTGCAGCTGATCGCCGGTAATATCGTTACGGCCGACGCTGCCAAGGCACTGGTCGAAGCCGGCGCCGACGGCGTAAAAGTCGGAGTCGGTCCCGGTTCCATCTGCACGACACGGCTCGTTGCCGGCGTCGGGGTTCCCCAGATCTCCGCGGTCGCCGAGGTTGCCGAGGCGCTTGCCGGAACAGACGTTCCCATCATCTCCGATGGCGGCATCCGTTTCTCGGGAGACATCGCCAAAGCCATCGTGGCCGGCGCCCACTGCACGATGCTCGGTAGCCTCTTCGCGGGCACCGAGGAATCTCCCGGGGAAGTGGAGCTCTATCAGGGTCGTTCGTACAAGTCCTATCGTGGCATGGGATCCCTCGGCGCGATGTCGCAGCGCAATGGCTCCTCGGACCGGTATTTCCAGGATGCCAGCGAGGAGCTGGAGAAGTTGGTTCCCGAAGGGATCGAGGGCAGGGTTCCGTACAAAGGCAGCCTGGCGGCGATCGTGCAGCAGCTGATCGGTGGATTGCAGGCTGCGATGGGTTATACGGGGTGCCGGGATATCGATGAACTGCGCTCCAAGCCGTCGTTCGTCCGAATCACCGGTGCCGGCCGTAAGGAGAGCCACGTCCACGATGTGACGATTACCCGGGAGCCTCCTAACTACCGCGCGGCGGAATAGTCGAGTGGAAGCCGAGCTTCGTCCCGAGGAGTCACCGGCTCCCGACAGTGCCCGCATCCTGATTCTGGATTTCGGTTCGCAGTACACGCAACTCATCGCGCGTCGAGTACGCGAGGCGGGTGTCTACAGCGAGATTCATCCCCACGACATGCCCGCAGCGGAGCTCAGAGCCTTCCAGGCCTCGGGCATCATTCTGTCCGGCGGTCCGGAATCGGTCGTCGGCAAGGATGCTCCGCAAATAAGCGACGCTGTCATCGAGTCGGGCACGCCCGTGCTGGGGATCTGTTACGGGATGCAGGCCCTCGCCGCGAAGTTGGGTGGCACGGTCAAGCCTGCCGATCATAGAGAATTCGGTTACGCGGAAGTTACGCTTACCGAGGGCGATCGGCTATTAGGCGGCCTGGTAAGCCCGGGAGACCCGCTCAAGGTCTGGATGAGTCATGGCGACCGGGTGGAGCGGCTGCCGACGGGTTTCAAGCCCATCGCGGTCTCGGCGAACGCACCGCTGGCGGCCATGGCCGACACCGCACGGCATTTCTATGGGCTGCAGTTCCACCCGGAGGTCACGCACACGGAAAACGGCCAGCAGATCATCGAGCAATTCGTGCACGGTGTCTGCGGCTGTCGGAGCGACTGGGTCGCCGAGAATATTATCGCTGCGCACATCGATCGCGTTCGGGCCGAAGTGGGATCGCAACGCGTGCTCTTGGGATTGTCGGGCGGCGTCGATTCTTCAGTCGTCGCGGCGCTCCTGCACGAGGCGATTGGAGACCAGCTGATCTGCGTCTTCGTCGACAACGGCCTGCTGCGGCTGAACGAGGGCGATCACGTCATGGACACGTTTCGCGAACATCTCGGCGTCCAAGTGGTGCGCGTCGATGCCGAAGACGAGTTCCTCGCCGCGCTGCAAGGCGTGGCCGACCCGGAGGAGAAACGCAAGATCATCGGCAAGACCTTTATCCAGATTTTCGAGCACGAAGCCGAGAAGCTGCAGGACGTGAAATGGCTCGCGCAAGGAACGATCTACCCGGACGTCATCGAGTCGGCCGGCGCGGCCACCGGCAAAGCCCAGGTGATCAAGTCGCACCACAATGTCGGCGGCTTGCCCGAGCGGATGAAGCTGAAGCTCGTCGAACCGCTGCGCGATCTGTTCAAGGACGAAGTTCGGAAGATCGGTAAGGCGTTGGGGTTGCCGCACGAGTTAGTCGGGCGCCATCCGTTTCCGGGGCCTGGCCTCGGTGTGCGCATCCTGGGCGCCGTGAACAAAGAGTATGCGGATCTTCTGCGCAGGGCGGACGACATCTTCGTCGGCGAGTTGCGTGAGCAAGGTTTATACGATCAGGTGAGCCAGGCTTTCGCCGTGTTCTTGCCCGTGAAATCGGTCGGCGTCATGGGTGATGAGCGACGCTACGATTTCGTCATCGCGTTGCGAGCCGTGGAGACCGTTGACTTCATGACCGCCCGGTGGGCGCGATTGCCGCACGAGTTCCTCGATCGAGTCTCGAATCGGATCAGCAACGAGATCTCCGGTATTTCTCGCGTCACCTACGACATCTCGAGCAAGCCGCCGGCGACTATCGAGTGGGAATGACTCGTTCTGGTTAACGCGGGCGCGATTCGGCGTGGGACAGCTAGCTAGCGATACGGGCTTTATGGAGCGTGCGCTGGCGCTCGCTCGCCGCGCCGCCGAAGAAGGCGAGGTCCCAGTCGGCGCGGTACTCATTAGCGAGGCTGGGAAGGTACTCGCCGAATCGGGCAATGCACCGATCGCGACGCATGATCCGAGCGCCCACGCCGAAGTGCTCGTCCTCCGCGCCGCCGGGGCCGCGATCGGCAACTACCGGCTGCCAAACACGACGCTCTATGTGACGCTGGAGCCTTGTCCGATGTGTGCGGGCGCGTTGGTTCATGCCAGGATAGCCCGACTGGTATATGCGGCAGCCGATCCGCGCAGTGGTGCTTGCGGCAGCGTCTTTGACCTTACCCGAAGCACTGAACTGAACCACCGTATCGACGTGACAGGAGGGCTGCTTGCGGATAAGAGCTCGCAGATGTTAGCGGGGTTTTTCTCCGAGCGACGCTAACAGCCTGCTAGTACGGCTCAGTCGGCGTGGTTTCGCTGACGGCCGCTGCTTGAGCCGCAGCGCCGTTCTCGTCGGCTGTCATCCAACGCAGCTTATCGTAGTAGCGTTGGATGTTATCCACATACAGCACCGGCTCCTGTCCGCGAGCGTAGCCGCTCGGCACACGTTCGAACCAGAGAGGCTCACTCAGCAGCGGGAGCCGCTCCCGTACTTCCTGCCACGAGTCCGGATTGCCGCCCTGTATCTCGGTAATGACCCGAGCGTCTTCCAAGTGGCCGTAGCCGACGTTGTAGGCGGCGACCGCGAACCAGGTACGGTCGGGTTCGCCTATCCGCTCCGGAATCTTAGTCCCCACGTACACGAGGTACTCGGCACCGCCGTGGATACTCTGCTCCGGATCAGTACGGTCCTCTACGCCTAGCATGCTCGCCGTCCGTGTCGTCAACATCATGATGCCTCTGACGCCGGTAGGGGATACGGCCTTCGAATCCCAGTGAGACTCTTGATAAGCCATCGCAGCCAGCAGACGCCAATCCACATCGGTTCGATCGGCCGCGGCAAGAAAGTACGCCTTGTACTGCGGCAGGCGCGACTCAAATCGTCTGACAAACGCGCGCGACCCGATGTTATCGAGGCCTTTCTCGGTCGAAGCGGTCGAAGCGGTCGAAGCGGTCGAAGTGGTCGAAATGGCCGAAACGGTCGGCACGGCTGAAATATAGTAGCGATCGAGGATTGCGTTCAGCTCTCCGGTAGCGTGAATCTCAGCGAAGAAGGTCGCGACACTCTCACGCAATGACGTATCGGTCGACTTCGGCAATGCCCAGGCGATCGGCGTCTCCGCGCCGATAGCGAAAGCCTCGCGAGCGTCCGGGTAAGACTGTTGCAACAGGTCGAAAATATTGGAGTCGACGATGGTGTAGTCGATCTCCCCGGCTGCAACGCGCCTGACCAGCTCTTCGACCCCGACCTCGCGATTCTCGAGCCACGTGAGCTCCGGAAGCTGCCGGCGTGCCTCCTCTAAAATTCCGACGTATGCCGATCCGGCGAGTATCTCCAGCTCGCCGTCCAGCATGTCCTGTAGCCCCTGGGGTTGAAGGCTTCCGCGCCGATAGATGACTT
>JAZFPW010000227.1:0-13462 GCA_036444815.1 Gammaproteobacteria bacterium | reverse complement strand
AATGCACGCGTCGCCGGCTATATCGACCTCGGGCCCAATTCACGACCACACGACTCGGTCTTTCTTCCTGACAGCCGTCGCGCGCTGGTGACGATGGAAGCGGTAGATCAACTGGCGCTGGTAGATGTCGTGGCTCTCGAGGTGCTTCGTACCTACCCCATCGGAGCCGGTGCACGAGAGGGTCACATGGTGCAACTGAGCCCGGATGCGACACGGGCCTACGTCGCCGGTCGACAGGGTGAGGGAACCGTATCCGTGATCTATCTGCTCGAAGACCGTGCGCCAACGGTTATCGCAACGGGTCTCGGCGCCGAAGGACTAGCGGTAACGGGTGACGGCCGAGCGATCTGGGTTCTCAATCAGGAGGAAGACAGCATTTCGGTTATCGACGCGCAGACGCTTCGTGTTACGGCGAACTTCCCGTCCGCAGACCAGCCCCGTCGAACAGCGGCGTTGCCCGGCGGCCGGGTCGTGATCGTCAACGGTAATCAGGCCGGCGCGTCTCTTCGCATCTATGCCGACGAGACGCGCGCCGTCCTTCATGACATCTCTATCTCCGCGTTATTGCCTGGCGACGACGGTTACGGCTTCCTGCTGCAGGGCCAGCTCGGCTTCGTCAGCAACCGGACGGGCGGTCGAATTATCGTCTACGACCTCGCTGATCCCACCGCACCGCCCACAATTCTGACGGACGGGCACGACCGGCCGGATGGGATGGCCTGGTCGCCCCTACGTGTATCAGTCCTCGACTAGCAGGCTGGTGTAATATTGCGCCGGCCGATCAAGCGCTAGCTCTATCTATATCAACTATGGCATCAAAACTTGTCCGTCAGATTGTCAGAAAACGGTACGCGGCGGCGATTCTATCGTCGTTCGTCGTGATCCTGTCCAATCCGCTGGCCGTCGTCGCGCAGGAGGACGTCCGCCCTCCCCCCGCTCTGACCGTTCGACTTGACGCCGCGGTCGAGATGGCGAACACGCTGCCTCGTCTGCACAGCCTCCTCGTCAGTTGGCGCGATGACCTGATTCTGGAGGAATATTTCAACGGTCGAGGCCCTTCGACCATCGCCAATGTGAAATCCGTTTCGAAGAGCGTGCTCTCGGCGCTGGTCGGCATCGCGATCAGCGAAGCTCACATCGAGGGGGTGGATCAGCCCATCAGCGATTTTTTTGGCGACGCGCTCGCGAGTGAGACGGATGCCGGAAAGCGTCGCATCACGATAGGCGATCTGTTGACGATGCAGTCCGGCCTGGAGACGACCAGCAATCGTAACTACGGCGCGTGGGTACAGAGTTCCGATTGGGTCGGGTTCGCCCTCGCGCAGCCGCTGGAGCATTCGCCGGGCATTCTGATGGAGTACAGCACCGGGAACACTCACCTGCTCTCAGCGATTTTAACGATCGCGACCGGCAAGAGTACGCTGGCGTTCGCCCGCGAGACGCTGGGTAGGCCGCTCGGCTTCCGCCTGGCGAACTGGCCGCGAGACCCGCAAGGCATTTATTTCGGCGGTAATGACATGGAGTTCACGCCGAGGCAGATGATGGCGTTTGGACGGCTCTACCTGGACGATGGTCGTGCGAATGGTTCGCAGGTGATCCCGGCAGACTGGACCCGCACATCGTTACGTCCGCGCGCCGTGTCGACGCGGGAGATCGGTCGTTATTACGGCTACGGTTGGTGGGTTCGCGAGATGGCGGGTTACTGGACGCCTTACGCCTGGGGCTACGGCGGTCAATTCATCATATTAGTACCGGAGCTGGACCTGGTCGTCGTGACCACGTCCTCGAGTTTCCCCAGCGAGGAACGCCGCCCGCATCTGACTCAGCTCTATGATCTCATCGAACACTTGGTGATCGCTCCGCTGTCCGATGCGTATCCACGGCTCACGGTCACGCGCGTTCAATAGCCGTTACGACTCTCCCGGCGCCCAATCCCGGAACGCTTGCAGGAGCGGAAAATACAGGCCGACCCGAATCGACCGGTCGTCGATCGCGGCCATCGCGTCGGCGTATCGTTCCAGCTGCGGGCGGTATCGCTCCACCTCCGACTCCAAGAACGCGGCCCGACCGCCACCTTCGTGGGTGCTGGTCTTGAAGTCGATAATCCAGCGTGTGCCATCTTCAGCGACGAACGTTCTATCCAGGCGTACATGTTCCAGGCCCGCCGCGGAATAAATCGTCAGTGGTAGTTCCGATGCGGCCTCTGAATGATCTTGCAGGATCCAGCGGCCGGTCGTGTCTTCCAACACACGGCAGAGCGCGTCGATTACGCGTTGAGTCGAGGATTCCAACTCACGCTCTTCGACGCCTAGTAAACGCAGTTCCCCACGGAAGCGGCCCATCCGGTCGCGGATCTTGTCGGCGTTCCAGTTCTCAAGCGCGGTGTCGGCCATCATCTGCAGCGCATCGTGCACGACCGTCCCGATCGGAAGCGCGGCCTGGCCGGCCCATTCGAACTCCGGACGTAAGCGTCCGGCCGCCGGCAACGGCATAACCTCAGTGACCGCCGGCGCCGGCGGTAGGTCGAAGCCGTCGGCAAGTCGGCGCAGGACAGGCTGGATGCTGCCGGCTGCCGAATCCGGGTCATCGGCCGCTGGCTCGACGTCGTCGAAGCGTTCCTGAACACGCGGCCACAGATACGCCAGCAGACTTCTGCTTGGCGGGTCCGTCGCGGTCGGAGTCACTTGTCCAATCAGGTGCAAGCGGTCTCGCGCTCGGGTCGTCGCGACGTACAGCAGCCTCGCTCGTTCCGCCCGGTCTCTTTCGCCGTCAGCCCGCTTCAGAAAATCGCCCAGCTCGTCCGGCTCGTCTGCGGTGGCCGTTAGCGGTGCGAGCAACAGGTCCTCGCGGCCGTTAGCGGCGACTCTCTCCAGCCAGTACAGGCCTCTGCCCCTGTCGGGAGGCGGCGACCGGCCCAGGCCGAGCAGCAAGACCGTGTCGAACTCCAACCCTTTGGCGCGGTGAATGGTCATGATCTCGACGCCGGTTTCCCGGGGGGATTCGCCATGGCCTCGCGGGTCCGAGAAAGAGGACTCCAACGACGGCGGATCATCCAGGTCGCCACGACGCTCGAGTTCGTCGAGCGACAAGAAATACCGGTCCGCCTGTTCCAGATCCGCAGAGCGATCCAGGCACGCCGGTCCACCTAGCGTCACCCAGGTTCGCTCGACCCAGCGTGCCAGGGGTTGCTCGGCCCGGCAGTCGAATGCGCGTTGCAGGATCTCTCGGCAATGCGCGAGCCGGCGGCGGCCGTCCTCGGAGAGGCGCTCAACACGCTGTGGGTCGTTGATCAGCTCCCAGACGGCCAGCTTCCGGTCGTTCGAGACCAAACGCTGCAGGTCCTGCCAGGTCAGTCCGCACCAGGGCGCCCTGAGCACGCCGAGCCAGGCGATCCGGTCCGCGAGGTGAGTCAGGGACCGGGTCAGGCCGAGGAGGTCCTGCACTATCTGGCGTTGATTGGGCGCTTCCAGCTCCACGGCGTGGACCGTTAGCTGCCGGGCGCGGAGCTGCTGGTGGAGCCCCTCGAGATGGCTGCGGCTCTGGACGAGGATCGCCACGGAGTCGTCCGGATAGCGGTCCCGCTCGTCGCCTAGAATCTCGATAACTCGATCTACCTCGGCTTGCGGGTCGGTGCCCCGCAGCGCATGTAGCTCGACCGTTGCGTGGGCCGAATCGTGGCGAACCGCCTCACAGGGATAGAAGCACGCGGCGCCCGAGCCAAGCTCATCGTCGCTCGGGAAGATGCTGGGGAAATGGCTGTTGATCCAGTCGATGACAGCAGGCCCGCTGCGAAAATTACGCTCCAGGAGCAGCGGTTCGCAACGTACATCGCCGACGCCATGCGTCTTGGTTTTGAGAAATAACGACATGTCGGCATTGCGGAAACGGTAGATGGACTGCATCGGATCGCCGACGAGAAACAGCGTCCTACCGTCCCCTCTCTGCCAGCCCGCAGTCAGCAATTCCAGCAAGCGTAGTTGCGTGTGTGACGTGTCTTGGAACTCATCGACGAGTATGTGTTGTACGCGGCGATCGAGCGCCAGCAGTAAATCTGATGGCGCGTCGGACTCGCCGAGGGCGTTCTGAGCCGCTAGAGCCAGTTCGACGAAATCGATGGAATTTCGTTCGGCGAAGACGAGGCGCAACTCCGCTGTCAGGTATCGCAGTACGACCCTCAGCGCAGCGAGCGTCTGCCACTGACTCTCGTCGTAACGAGGTGACGGGAGCTTTCTGCTCGCGATAAGCATCTCTTGCAACTCCGGCTGCTTCTGCAGTTTCGCGATCAAGTCACGCAGGCGAGTCCTTTCTGCGTCGTGCTCCGCGCCGAAGCCGATGTCCGCACGCAGCTGCTTGCGCCAGGTGCCGCCTTTGACGAGTAACAGCTCCGGCAGCGCCTTGTAGGCGGCTGCCGACTCAGCAGTTGGCGCCGGCAGGTGATCGAGCTCGAGCCAGGGTGCAAACAGCGCGGCGTTCGCCGGGGTCGTTGCCGAACGCGCGCCGTGACGCAGCAGCAAGACGAGTTCCGTGACGGCGTCTTCCGGAAGTGATTCGGCAAGACGGGCCAGTTGTTCCTCGACGAGATTTTCCAACGCGTGCTCGAGCGCGCGACGCAGGTCCGTATCGCTGCCGCCGGCCAGGTAGTGAAGCCACTGATCCCTGCTCGGCAGGAGCTCCGCCAGCAGAGTCTCCAGGCGCTGGTAACGGTTGTCCAAGCGCCGTAGTAACGGCCGCAGCGAATCTCCCGGCTCGCCGGGACTGCCGAGCTGTTCAAGGACTCGCCGAGACGCCTGGAGGTAGAACTCACGTGCATTCTCCACGGTCGCCGCGCCGGCGACACCCCCGGACAGCACCGGCAGTCGTTGCGCCAACCAGGCATTCAGCGCGTCCAACGTATCGATCCTGAGTCGTTGAGTGTGTTCTGTCAGGTCCCACTCTAATTCCCGAGCCCGAGTCAGGGCGGCCGTCGCGAACTCGCGAGTCTTCAGTCGGTGTGGTTCGGTAGGAGGCTCTTCCTGTGCGGCCGCACGGAGGGCCTGCAGCACTCGGCCCCGCATCTCTGCGGCGGCTTTCCGCGTAAAAGTAATCGCTATGATTTGTTCGGGTAGGTCCACGTGCGCGAGCAACGCAAGATAACGCTGGATCAACAGTTCGGTTTTTCCCGAGCCGGCCGGCGCTTGGACGATGAACGAACGGCTCGTGTCCAGTGCGGCTTGGCGCGCGTCCTGGTCGCTCATGGCGTAGTCCACGCGTCGATCCAGCCGCGAGACAGTGCGAGTTGCTCATAAACCCGCGTCAACGGCGCGAACGACCCTGTCGCCTGATCGAGGTCCGCCAGCAGTATTCGCGTATCACCCGCGGCATATTCCGCGACCAGCGTCTCCAGTTGTTCTCGCCAGACCTCCAGCTGTCTGGACCACGTGTGCTCGTCCGGCAGCTTCTTCAGTTGCCCCGGGAACTCTTTTTTCTGTGCCCAGACGCCTCTGTACTTGACGCCATCGGTACCGACGGCGCCGATTACGGTCGCCGTGACTTGTGCGCCGACGCTCTGGGCGTAGAGCGGCAACTGCGTTTCGCACAGGCGATCCCGGAACCAGTCCGCCGGGCGAGCGTCCCGCCCCGTCTTGTAATCGATGACGGCGATTCCGCCTGAGGACAGCGTATCGATTCGATCGAGCCGGCAGGTCAGGCGAAAGTCGTTGAGCTCGGCGACTTGCCGGACCTCGACGGCGTTAACCTGAAACTCCGCTCGCTCGAGATCGTTTGCCGTTAACGAGGCGACGACTACCAGCAGCCGGTCACGCTCCAGGTCGTACAGGATCCGCAACGAGGATCGGGCCGGGCCGAAGGTTTCGAAAAGTGCCTGATCGACACAGCTGGCCGCCCATCGATCTCGTGCGCTGGGCTCCCACTCCACGAGCTCCGCCCGCGCGGGTAAGCGGCGCATAAACAATTCCAGGGCCCGGTGGGTGATGATGCCGCGCTGGCGCGCACTCAGCCCCAGGCTCAGTGCTTCCAGTGGTCTTGCGCCCAGCCTACTCTCGATGAAAGCTCGTAGTGGACACCGGGCCTGAGTTGAGAGCGTGCCGGCACCGCCGTGAATGTCCCTCCCCTCGAGATCGGGGCCCGGATCATCCCGTTGCTCTCGCGTTCTAGTTCGAACCATGCGCTCGGCGAGACGGGGCGCTGATCTCGCGACCAAGGCCTCCGGCTCCACGTCCGGGATCGCCGCGAGCAGCGGGCTCGGTTCCGCCGGATAGTCGTGGACCCGACCTGGCCAGCTGAACACCAACTCCGGCGTACGGTCGATCAGTCGCTGTGTGGTGCGCTGACATCGCTCGAGACCATCG
Source organism: Gammaproteobacteria bacterium (assembly GCA_036444815.1). GTDB lineage: Bacteria > Pseudomonadota > Gammaproteobacteria > Steroidobacterales > Rariloculaceae > SMWC01. The sequence goes on along the minus strand of JAZFPW010000227.1, from coordinate 7,115 downwards.
CGAGGCGACGCCCCCGGCATGCCGTGATCTAGCTGCAGGCGCAGCGGCAGCAATGGATTCGGCCGAGCGGGCCGCGGCCAGTGGGTATCCGTGAAACCCGCAACCCAGACCGCGTCGTAGCCCGGACCGAGATCTTCCGGTCGCTCGAGCAGCGAAATGCCTGAGAGTGGGATCGGTCCGGCCGGACCGGGCTGAGCGAGAATCCGATCCAGCTCAGCGAGCGCTGCGGCCATCGAGAGGGTGCCCGTGATCGGCGTCAGCAGAGAGAACTCGTTCAGCGCGCTGTCCCAGAGTGGGAGAACCGTGGTCGCTGGATCGCGCACGCCGGCGGGCCAACCCAGCAGGCCCAAGATCCGCTGCCAGATGCTGGCCCAGTGCGTCGGTGTCGCGTAGCGTGGGCCCGCAGTCACCGACTCCAACGCTTGGGAGAGCCTTTCGGCAAGATCCGGGGCCGCATCGCGGAGGCGTCGTGCCAAGCCGCCCTTCCGATAAGCTTCGAGGAAGCTGAGCTGAGCACTGAGGTCGGCGCGAAGGCTGGTCTCCAGGACGCTCCGGGCGCATTGCTCGCCCGGCTCGCTGGCGATATACGGGCTTCTGAGCCAGCGACTCAGCGTAGCGAATGTCCCGCCCGGCGAGAGCAGCTCGAGCGATGTCATCGCGGCGCCGATCGGCGGTTGAAGGTCCCGGGGCTCGCCGCGCGGATTAAAGTAGGCACGACCCGTGGAACCGCCGAGCAGCACCCCACCGGGATCGAGCGTGTCTTCGAGTATGCGCCGCACCTCGTTGCCCCGGGCGTTAAGCTCAGGGATTACCAGCGCCAGCCGCTCTACAGGCGACTGCGCCAATCGTTCGCCGGCCCACTGCGCCGCAGCAGTCAGCTCGCTGGCACTGTCCGGCAAACGCACGCGGGAACTGCTGTGCTGAACAGTGGGTGGAGACCATTCGGCTATCGTCCAGCCGTCACGGTTGAGTTGCCGATACAACGCCTGCTGCAGCGGTGTTGGCTCCGGCATATCGGCCCAGACTACCGGGCCGTCTTGCGCGCCGTGGAGCCGGCCACCGTCCGTTAGCTCGACGGCTGCCAACGACGAATCGATCCACTCGTTGTCGTCGAGTGCTTTGCGGTAATGTCGCGCCCAACTCAGGAAACTCGTGAAGTCCAAGTCTTCGGCGCCGGCCCTAAGCTCCTGCGGATCGATCCGCCAGTGTAATAAGGCTTGCCAGGCCTCGGCGGCCCAGCGGCTGGCGCTGTGGCTGTTGATCAACCGGTCGGCGACCGCGGAGTCATCGATGATCCGACGCCAGAGGGCCAGGGCTTGTGCTGTCGTCAGCAGTTGTCGGGAGTCGTTCCCGGTCCTGGACCACAACGCCGTGGTCCAGCTCGGATAGGGTTCGATCGCGTCGCTGACCCAGGCGTTGGGTCGTTCCGCGTGGGTTGAACGAGTCAGGAAGGCTTCGAGTTGCCGTGCTGCAAGGCCGCTGCCGACCACCACGGTGGCGCCTTCGGCCAGGCGGCTCGGCAGGTCATCCGTCATTTATAATCAGATAGTTGTACGTATTATATTATGCAGATTCTAGCTTTGGAGGCCGGCTGGCCATGTGGCTTAGGACCAGATCCATGCGATCGAACACGGCTGCGAGCGTGTCCTCATCCGGCAGCGTCGTGATCCTGAAATGATCCCGATACGGCGTGTTAAAACTTGACCCCGGCGCAACCAGCACGTGTTGCTCCTCCAGCAACTCTAACGCGAAGCGCTCGTCATCAAAGTCCGGCAGCGCTTCGGTATTAGCGCCGATGAAGGCGTACATCGAGCCCATCGGCGTGACCACGTTCAGATACGGACTCTTGGCGACCGCATCGATGACGGTCTGCCGGGATTCATAGAGGCGACCGCCGGGCAAACAGAGTTTCTTAATGCTTTGATAACCGCCCAGGGCCGTTTGCACGGCCCACTGACCGGGGACGTTACTGCAGAGCCTGAGTGCGGCGAGTAGATCCATCGCGTCGACGAAGCGTCCGGAACGCTCCTGCGCACCGCTCAATGCGACCCAACCGACCCGGTAGCCGCAGGCACGATAGACCTTGGAGAGGCCGCTGAAGGTCGCGCACAGAGCAGTGGAACACAGCGTCGCCATCGGCACGAACTCGGCGCCTGGATAGAGCATCTGGTCGTAGATCTCGTCGCTCAGCATGACGAGGTCGTGCCGATCGGCGAGCTCGGCGAGTCGGGTCAGGCAGTCCCGACTGTAGACCGCGCCCGTGGGATTATTCGGGTTGATGACGACGATCGCGCGTGTGCTGGGCGTGATCAGCGCCTCCACGGCCTCCAGATCCGGCATGAAATCGGCTTCTTCCGGACAAGGGTAGTAGATCGCCCGCCCGCCATTCAGTAGCGTGGCCGCCGTCCACAATGGATAGTCGGGGCTGGGGATCAGCACTTCGTCTCCGGGGTTGAGCAATGCCCGGAGTGTCAAGTCGATGAGCTCGCTAACACCATTGCCGATGAAGACTTGATCGGCCGTCACGTCCATGATGCCGCGGTCCTGGTGCTGCATGACGACGGCCTCGCGAGCTGGGAAGACCCCCTTTTGATGGCAATAGGCCTCACTGACGCCGAGATTCTCGATCATCGCCAGACGCATGGTCTCGGGCGTGCGGAAACCGAATAGCCCCGGGTTGCCAATATTCAGCGACAGAATCTCGTAACCCTGATGCTCCATCTCCAGCGCGCGTCGCGCGAGCTGCCCACGAATCTCGTAGCGGACCGTTTTCAGCTGCCGGCTCGGCTCGATGGTCGATGATTTGGTCACGGCTTCCACCCGATCGAAAGAGAGGCATTGTGCCCGAAAAGCCGGATGAATAAAGCGACGGCGTCGAAATCAGTCGATCGAGACGGGTCGCGTCGTCGTCGTGCGCCGACTCAGGCTGCCGCGTGTTCCTCGACGTCCAAGACCATGCCGTTGACAGCAGTGACTTTGACCTCGGTGCCAATCGGTAGCTGCCGTCGATCGGCTGATTGTAGCTTTGCGCTCCAGTACTCGATGCCGATGCGAACTCGCAGAAGATCGATATTTTCGTCTGAGGTGTCGACGATTTTGCCGATAGAACCCACCAGGCGGTCCTCGACGGGGTTCGATGGCGCGCGGTTATAACTTGCCAGCGCGCTCGAGATGGGCTCCTCGAACAATGCTCGAATGACCAGGTAGACGATCCATCCGACCACGCCGGTCAGCAGGAGCCCGCTCACTACGTCCATCGGTGCTTTACCGCGTCACGCGCGCCGTCATCCCGGCGGTTCGGTCCACATGACGCAATCGAATGGCTCGAACTCAATTTCCGGAGTCCAGCGCCAGGCGCGTTCCAGCGTGACCGGTTCCGTGAACATCAGCGGATCGGTAGCCGTCATAGCGTAGTTGAGACGCTGGCCATCCGCGGTCATCGTGAACCGTTCGGCTAGCGTGACTTGAGCCGACTGGGGGGTGCCGTAGGAGTCCAAGTACGGCGAGTTCAGACCCGTAGTCATCACGACCAGCGTGTCGCCTTCCCAGTGGCCGACCGAGTAGCCGAGATTCGACGTTGGCGTCGGCGCGGCATTCGCAGTCCCGTTCAGGTGAATGGTCCGCTCGATGTCGTATTCGTAGATACGCACGATGATTTGGTCACCGCGCTGCTCGATTAACATCTGCCCGGGGTCGAACATCGTTGCCGGCATCCCGGTCCTACATTCGAGTTCCGGATTGTCGGTCACGGGATCGTATGCTGCGGCTGTCTGCCGGCCGCGCGCGGTCAGGTATCCGGTGTAACTCGACACCGGTGGTCGTGGGTAATTGAGGCTACTCCAGACGCGAAAAATGCCGTCGGCGGCTCGCTCGGCCGCTGCAACTTTGGCCGGGTCGACCGCTTCGCTTTGCCGAAGCACCATGCTCTCCTGGCTCCAGCGCGGCTCGCGGTTACGTTGGGTGATTTCTTCGCCGTTCGGCAGCAGCACATGTACGATGCCCATCGAGTTGGGATTACGTTTCGATACAAATCCTGCCACTCGGACGCGCGCGCCAACACGTAAAATTTCTTCCGTCACGCCGGCGCGTCTCATGGAGCGGGGGCTCGGGCCGATTTCCATCTCCCGAATTTCGTGCTCACCGGTATCATCGAGAATCATCAGGCGGAACCGGATGTGAGGGTTACGCCATAGGACTTCAGTAATCTCACCCTCGTATTCCAGAATCTCGGACACATCGTACAGAATGGCACTGTCGGGTGGCCCATGATGGGCTGCTACCTGCAACGGGACGATCAGGATCAGCAAAAGGGTAACGGGAATAACGATTTTCATGGCGACTGTCCCCGCCTCTAGGGCGCGTTCGTGGCCGCTCATTCTACCGGTATTTCAGCCGGTAAGGCATGACAGTCATTCTTGTCGGTCGGCGCGAACACGCTCCTCGACCGCCGCTTCCCGTTCGAGTAACCGGCGCTTTCGCTCCAGACCCCACCGGTAGCCGCCGAGCTTTCCATTTGTCCGCACGACTCGATGGCACGGTATGGCCAAGGCCAGTTTGTTCGCGCCGCACGCGTTCGCCACGGCGCGATGTGCTGTCGGCCGTCCGATCGTAGCCGCCACATCCCGGTAACTCGCGGTCCGACCCGGCGGGATGGCCTGTAGCGCCTTCCAGACGCGGAGCTGGAAAGCCGTCCCCTGGATGTCCAACGGGAGTCTTAGCCCGTGGCTCGGCGTCCGGATAAAGGCCGTGATGTCCGCTACCCACTGGCGCAGGTCGTTGTCGTTCTCCTCCAGGCGCGCAGCCGGGAAGCGCTCGGTCAGACTCTCCCGTAGCACTGTCTCGCTGTCGCCGAACTCGATACAGCAGATACCCCGATCGGTAGCGGCGACCAACAAGTGTCCCAGCGGCGATCGAGTCACCGTGTATTCGATCGTGACGCTCCTGCCGCCGTCTCGGTACTCGCCGGGCGTCATGCCCAATGTGCGGCTCGCGGTCTCGTAGACTCGGCTGCTGGACCCATAACCGGCCTCATAGATCGCATCCGCGACGGGGCGGCCCGTATGCAGGCGTTCGCGCAGACGCGCGGCTCGCTTGCCGGCTGCGTACTCTCTCGGTGTCACGCCCACCAGTCGTTTGAATTGGCGATGCAGGTGAGACGGGCTCAGGCCGACGGTTGCGGCCAGCTCGTGCAAGGGTGGCGCCTGCTCTGCCTCGTCGATCGCGACGCACGCTGCGCGTACGGCCTGAACGCGCCGCTCCTCGACGCTCGACTGACTCGGACCGCAACGCAGGCATTCGCGGTAGCCTGCGCGCTCGGCTTCCTGAGGCGTCGCGAAGAACACGGTGTTCTTCCGTTTCGACTGGCGTGACGGGCACGACGGGCTGCAGTAAATGCCGGTGGTCTTCACGGCATAGACGAATTCTCCGTCGAGCGAGTGGTCGCGGCCGACGACCGCGTTCCAACGCCGGTCGTCGCTTAACGGGGTCGTCGAGGTTCCAGTCATACCGGGAGTATGCCGCGATCCGATGGCGGCCGGCTATCCGGGTCTTGCTTTCAAATTCGAATCTGAACGTCTGCTCGCGCGGTCACAGGCGTTCAGATCCGGAGCCGCCGCTGCCTGGTCGGGACCGGCGGTCTGCATTGTCACTGCGCTATATGCGCCTCGATCGTGATCAGCAGGTTCACGCCCATCAGAAAACCATTGTCCTTGTCATAGTCGACACCGAAATCGTCGCGATTAAATGTCGTGGCCGCGTCAGCACCACAGACTTCCCGCATATTCCTGAAGTGCGGCTGACAGCGGAAGCGGTTGATCACGAGGTTCACGGGCTTCGTCACGCCGTGCAAGGTCAACGCGCCTTCGACCGCCGTCGGGTTACCTTCCTCGAAGTCGACCAGTTGACCGACGTAGGTCGCGGTTGGGAACTGCTCGACGTCGAGTATGTCCGACGCCATCGCATGCTCGTTCATGCCATCATGGCCGAAATCAATCGTTGACATGTCCATCGTCAGTTCTACGGTCCCGGTCTCAGCTTCCTTGTCGAGAACGATCGTGCCCGAAGTACGCTTGACCTTGCCCCGCCAGATCGACAGGCCTCCCTGATGATCCGCCTCGAAAGCCGGATACGTGTGGGCCGGATCTACGTTATACGTAACGGGCGCTGCGCTTACCGTGGCAGCGAGCGCGCCGCAAAAAATGCCCCATGAGATTCGCCAGAAAATTGCCCTATTCATTGTTATTTGCTCCCGTCGGTTTGAGTTCAGCAGGCTGTTCCTGCCGCAGATTCTACCCAGATCGGGCCGAAATCTCCCCACATTCAGCGAGGTGAGTCCGAGTTCGCGCAATTCCAGGATTCGATGGTCTCTCCCGGTACCCATTCCCAGTTGGCCCGTAAGACGACGGGTTCGGTAAAGAACTCGGGATCTGTCATCGTCGCCTCCCAGCTCAGGCTGCGCCCATCCGCGCCTAGGCTGAACCGTTCGGTTATCGCCATCCTGTCGCTCTTAGGCGCGCCGTCGTCATCGAAGTACGAGTAGCTGCTGTTGTTGGTCGTAACGATCAGGGTGTCGCCGTCCCAGCGGCCCACCGAGTACCCCATGACCGTAGCGGGCTGGTCGTCAGCACTGGAATCTGGATTCAGGTGAATCGTCCGAACGCCATCGTTTTGCTCAATCCGCATAATGATGTCGTCTCCCTGGTCCACGAATTCGATCGGGAGTCCGGTGTCCATCGCGACAGGCATCCCGACGGGATCGCAATTCCACATCGGGTGATCAGACAGCTCGTCGAAAGCCGCTTGCCGCTGCACGGCAGCTTCGGTCAACGGCAGGTTCGGAACGCCCGTGCGGTCGATGAAAGTCCAGATACGGAAGAGTCCCTGGCCCTGCTCGACGGCAGAGACGGCACTGTCACGCGGTAACGGCGCGGCCTCGCTCCCGAGCACGGCCTCGTCCGGCCAGAACGGCTCCAATCCCGGACGCAGTACGGCTTGCGTTCCATTCCCAAGCGAGATACTCGTGCCAAGCAACAGATTTTCGCGGCGGTTCGAGGCCCGGACGGCCGCCCTGATCCGGTCGCCGACCGTGAATGCGTCGCTCGTCACGCCCTTCCGCA
>JAZFPW010000226.1:0-2142 GCA_036444815.1 Gammaproteobacteria bacterium | reverse complement strand
CACAACAATCATCACGCCTTCCCGAGCTCTGCGCGGTTCTCGCAACGGCCCTGGGAGGTCGACCTCGGCTGGCTGCACCTGAAGGTCCTGGCCGCCATCGGCCTGGCGAAGATCAACCGCGTTGCTCCCGAGCCTGAGTTCGTGGCTGAGCCGAAGGCGCCCGACGTCGATGCGCTGCGCGCCATCATCGTCAATCGAATGCACGTACTTAGGCACTACACCAACAGCGTGACGCTGCCGGTACTCAGCTGCGAGCTGGAGCAGCTCGGCGACAACGCGGCTCGGTTGCTGCGACGCGCGAAGCGACTCTTGAGTTGGCAGCCGGGCTTTATGGATCAGGCGTCGCAGGACCGGCTCGCGGACCTGATCGACCGGCATCCCGGCCTGAAAACTGTTCTGGACTTCCGGTCCGATCTCAAAGCACTGTGGGAAGAAGCTCACATGAGTAACGAACGCCTGCTAGCGGAGCTCAGGGAGTGGTGTGCGAGGGCGGAGGCTAGTGGGATCGAAGCCTTGCAGGAGTTCGCGGCGTATCTGAAGTCGTTTCAGCCGCTGCCCGAGCCAGCGATAGTCTGAGCCACGACCGCCGAGTGGCCGGTTCCTTATTTGATCTTCGTCTCTTTGTAGACGACGTGTTTCCGGATCCGCGGATCGTACTTCTTTACCTCCAGCTTCTCCGGATGGAGTCGCCGGTTTTTCGTCGTCGTGTAGTAATGCCCCGTCCCAGCTGTGGACATGAGCCGAATTTTCTCTCTCATCTCGACTCGCCCCGTTAAATCTTCTGGCCACGATCGCGGAGGTTTTTTACGACCTGTTCGATGCCGATCTTCTCGATCATGCGCAGGCCCTTGCGGGAGACCCGGAGCTTAACAAAGCGTTTCTCATTCTCCAGCCAGAATCGCTGGGTATGAAGATTCGGCAGGAACCGCCGGCGCGTCCTATTGAGAGCGTGGGACACATTGTTCCCAGACATCGGGCGTATCCCGGTTACTTGGCAGACTCTGGACATCGCGACAGCGAACGCCTGGAAGGTAGGAGGCCGGGGACTATACCTCCTGATTCACGCTATATCCAGCCCCGCTCGGCCAGCGAGACGTGCCCGTCGCGGCTCACCACGAGATGGTCCAGCAGGCGGATATCGACTAACGCCAGGGCTCGGGCGAGTCTTAGCGTGATACTCCGGTCCGCCTCGCTGGGCTCCGCGACTCCGGATGGATGGTTGTGGCCAACGATTACCGCGCTCGCATTGTGGTGCAGCGATCGTTTCAGTACTTCACGAGGGTAGACCGTCGCGCCATCCACGGTGCCGCGGAATAGCTCCTCATAGCGAATCAGGCGATGGCGCGTATCCAGAAACAGACACCCGAACACCTCATGAGGGAGGTCGGACAGGCGTGCCTTGAAAAACCGCGCCGCGTCGCCGGGCGCGTTGAGCGAACGTCGCGACTCGCCGGGGGCTTCGAGGTAGCGCCTCCCGAGCTCGACGGCGGCCTTGACCGCGGCGATTCGGGCCGGCCCCATGCCATGGACTCTGCCGAGATCGGTCGCGCTGGCGTTAACGATGCGAGCCAGTCCACCGATCTCGCTCAGCAACTGCTGGGCCAGCGTCAGTGCGTTGCTACCCGCCGGGCCGGCCCCAAACAGTACCGCCAGAAGCTCACCGTGTGAGAGGCTGGCAGGGCCTGTGCGTAGCAACTTGTAGCGCGGCGTTTCATTAGGCGGCCAATCCTTCAGTGTCACGATGACCATCCGTGGCTTAGTGAGTATAAGAATCTAAGTTCACGAACGGGTATTGACCAGGGCGACTAAGTCCCCGAGTGCTGTAGAAAAGCGGACGCGTCTGGTGGAAAACGTGTCGCCGGGCGGCTAAGCTCCGTGCAGGTGGTGGATAGCCATGGCTGATTCGATCGAAGACAGTGGCCCGAAAATTCTGCTGGGAGTCACGGGCGGAATAGCGGCCTACAAGAGCCCCGAGCTGGTCCGGCGGCTCAGGGATCGGGGTGCCCAGGTGCAGGTCGTAATGACGCGCAGCGCGGAGGCATTCGTCTCGCCCGTCACGTTCCAGGCCGTGTCTGGGCGCCGGGTTCGCGGGGACCTCTGGGACGAGGCCGCAGAGGCGGCCATGGGCCACATCGAGCTCGC
>JAZFPW010000225.1:0-3825 GCA_036444815.1 Gammaproteobacteria bacterium | reverse complement strand
ACAGTCGTTAACGGTGTCAGCGCCAGCGCGTGCGCAAGTGTCGAGCCCGCGAGCCCGCCTCCGACGATCAGCACATCAGCTTCGAGGTTGTCGTGCGCCATCAGCGACTTCCCATCAGTTGCTCGATCTCATCGGCCAGTAACGGTAGATCTTCGGTAAGCACTTGCGGCCCGTCCTTAGACAGATGCACATCGTCCTCGAGGCGAATCCCGATTCCCCGCCAACGTTTCGCGACGCCCTTGGCGTCCGGTGCGATGTAAACGCCTGGCTCGATGGTCGTGACCATGCCGGGTTCCAGTAACCGCCACTGTTCGGCCACCTTGTAGTCCCCGACATCGTGCACATCCATCCCCAGCCAATGGCCCGTCTTGTGCACGAAGTACGGCCGGTAGGCACCCGTCTTGATCAGGGCCGGAAGCCGTCCCCGCAGGATTCCCAGGTCTCTTAAACCGCGCGTGACCACCTTGACCGCCGCGTCGTGCGGATCATTCCAATGGTTACCCGGTCGCAGCTTGTCGGTAGCGGCTTGATTCGCCGCGTAGACGATTTCGTATAGATCTCGCTGAGGCTTCGAAAACTCGCCGTTGACCGGGAAAGTCCGGGTCACATCCGACGCGTAGCATTCGAGCTCACAACCGGCATCGATCAGCACCAGATCCCCGTCGTTCAGGACCGAGTCATTCGCGTTATAGTGCAATACACACGCGTTCGAGCCGGCCGCGACGATCGGCTCGTAGGAACACTGAGCGCCGTGACGTGCGAACGCGTACCGATATTCGGCTTCGAGTTCGTACTCATACATTCCCGGCCTACACGCACGTATAGCTTGGCGGTGAGCCTCTACCGCAATGCGTGCCGACCGTTTCATCACACTGACTTCTCGACGGCTCTTGAACAGGCGCATCTCATGTAGAAGATGACCCAGATCGACGAGCTCGTCGGGCGCGTGACCTCTCTGCCTTCTAGCATGCAGAGCGTGCATCCAACCGAGCAGACGTTGATCGAACTCGCCGAACATTCGCATGGAGTAATAGACACGCTCGCTCCGCTCCAGCAGGCCCGGAAGGATCTCCTCGATATCGTCAATCGGAAACGCGTCATCCGCTCCGTAGCGGTCGACCAGGCCTTCGGGGCCCGCCCGTGGCCCATCCCACATTTCTTTCTCTCGATCTCGTTCGCGGCAGAAGACCAGAAACTCGCCGTGGGGGCGCCCGGGAATCAATACCGCGACGGCCTCCGGTTCTTCGAAGCCGGTGATATAAAAGAAATCACTGTCGGGGCGATACGAATAGAGAGTATCGCGACTACGCGTTCGTTCGGGAGCGGCCGGTAGCACCGCGATGCCGCCGGAGCCGATGAGCTCCATCAGATGACGTCGGCGTCTGGAGAATTCCTGTGGATGCACGATGCTATCGCCCAGTCAATGTTGCGGGTAGCTCGGCCTCACGATCGCCGGCGCAGAGTACGCTGCAACAACCGCCACGCCGTTCCGACGCCGTCTGGGCGCTACCGAGTCCTTCCGACGCTCTACCCAATGTCGCGTAGTCTGTACGTCTGTCGGTCATTCGAGGAAAACCCAACCGGCGAGAGGCCCCAATGCTAACACCGTCCAACGCTTGTTGACCCCCGAACGCCTGCGGCTCTATAGTCTGCAGCATGAGTGATCGCGACACCAATGAACGGGTTGACGCCGAACTGCAACGCCTCGAGAAGCGGCTGGACGAACTGGTCGTTATCTGTAGGCAGCTCCAGGAAGAGAATCGGTCTCTGAAGCAACGACAGGACAGCCTGATCGAGGACCGGGCGACGCTGTTGCAGAAGAACGAGCAGGTCCGGGGTCGCGTCGAGGCGATGATCGGCCGGCTAAAAGCAATGGAACAGGCACAATGAACGAGATGTATGCTCACGTCAGTATTCGGATACTGGAGAAGGAGTATCAGGTCGCCTGTCCAGCCAATGAGAAAGCGGATCTCTTGGCGTCGGCGGAACTCCTCAATGAGAAAATGCGTGAGATTCGCGACAGCGGCAAAGTCGTTGGGCTGGATCGAGTCGCCGTCATGGCGGCTCTGAATATGGCCAACGAACTGTTGCAGAGGACCGACGAAGATCGAGAGTTGAAGGACATCGTTGGCCTTCGGGTAAAGGCGATGCGCGAGAGACTGGACACGGCTCTCGGCACGCGTCAGCAATTGAATCTATAGTGTTATTGGCGCTCCCTGCGGTGTTCGATGCGGATTGGAGTAGTCTTTCGACCCTAAATCTTGATCTTGGGGTTGTGTTCTGTCGGTAGCGTTGTGCATATCCAGTCTAGCTGGATCGCCTGCAACTACCACGGCTTACCCCACCTACTGCTCTGGTTCGAGAGCGACCAGCTGCAACGGCACAGGCGGGGAGCGTCATCCGCCGCCGGTGTTACCACTCAGGGACGGGCCGGCAGGCTGTTAAGAAAGACTCAGGCGAGTGCCCGACACTTCACCAAGTAGCAGCCACGAGCGTAGTGAACAACGGCGACGCAGTCGCGACCGCCGCAGGGCCGTTCCGGGGCCGCAAAAGATACAGGCCGAGTTGCGGCTCGCGCAACGGTTGTGGCAGCTGGCCCCGTATCAGCGCGCACAACACGTGAGCATCTATTTCGCGATCGACGGCGAACTCTCCCTCGAAGCTTTCATTGCGGGTGCCGAGCGCCGTCACAAGCGACTGTATGCGCCCGTGCTTCGAGGAGACAGCCTTCGATTCGCCGCTCTGCGACGCGGCGTGCCGCTAGAACGGAATCGCTTCGGGATCCTCGAGCCGCCAGGCGGACCCTACATTGATCCTCGCTCCCTGGATCTGGTACTGACACCGCTCGCTGCTTTCGATGACCAGGGCATAAGACTCGGCATGGGTGGCGGAGTCTATGACCGATGCTTCCGGTTTCTACGCTGTCGATCGGCGTGGTGGAAGCCTAAGTTGATCGGCGTGGGATACGAGTGCCAACATCTGGCCAGCATCGACGCGGAAGAGTGGGACGTCCGTCTATGGTGTGCGGTTACCGAAGCAGATACCTATTACTTTTAACAGACTCTCCAGCGGTAAAAGAACTGACGCACGCCGGCTTCGCGTGGGCATGACAACGGGATTTGTCGGGCTAAAGAAGTCATCGAATCGTCATCAGGTTGCGCAGATGCGCAGATTGGTGCGCAATTTCGATAATGAGCGGCGTTTTTGCCGATCCAGTGCTCCTATCGCGTTGAGCCCGAAATCGTCCGGTTTTCGATGTGCAGTGCAACGATCTGTGACAATCGCACAGCGTTCGAGCTACTGAACATGCGCGATGTATATAACAAAGATTATTTCGATTCAGATCGGCGTCGCGGACGCTACTGTCCGGACACAGCGCTCAACGTTCGTCTATGTTCGGCCCGACGCGACGTGCAACGAACAAGAACCGAGTAATTTAGCGGGTCTCCGCCGCAAAAGCCGAGCATGCGTCTTGCCGAGCCGCGTTCGAGCCATGACATTTCTCCGACGTCAGAAACAATTTACACACTTGTAGCGCCAAAGTTTTTTTGCGTTTCGAGAAATTCAATCCGGTTGTTCAATGCGAACACAATTCGACTTTTCATCAATAAATAACCGAGAGTGTGCAGTCGTTCACACTCTTCGCATGAATTGCGCTGCAAGACGCGTGCAAAAACACGTAACTAGCTGGAAATTTCGATTCTTTTATATATACTCAACGCCGGTTAACCCCGACACGGAGACTACCCATGGCTAAACGAGCTTCGAAGAAGCGAACTTCTCGCAAGAAGGCGAGCGCCAAGCGCAAGACTGTGCGGCGCAAGG
>JAZFPW010000224.1:0-3431 GCA_036444815.1 Gammaproteobacteria bacterium | reverse complement strand
CAAGGCTCGGCCTGGGATATCGAGTTCTCGAACGACCCGGAGCAGACCTGGGTATTCGTTGCCGATGGGGCCAACATGAAGGTCTGGATCCTCCGCCGAGACGGTTTGGAGGTCTCAGGCTCATTCGGGCACGGCGGGCGACAAGCGGGGCAGTTCAACTGGGTGCATAACCTGACGGCGGACAGCGACGGGAACCTCTACACCGCCGAGGTCAATACCGGAAAACGGATTCAGAAGTTCAGGCTGGTCGCCGGGATCTAGGAACAGTACCCACGACCGTGCTGCCATCGAGTTCCGCACGAAGTGCATGGCCTGTCAGGACCTGAGTTTGTTGGGAGACCCGCAATGAAGACCGCTTTTTATCTGTGCCTGCTGCTCAATCTCGTTTTTCTCGGCACTGCGTCGGCAGCGGATGACTCCGAAGCCCGGGCCTACGGCAGCATCGAGTTCGACGCGTCCGGCAGCCCGGAGGCGCACGAGGTGTTCATCCGCGGGCTGTTGCAGCTCCACAATTTCGAGTACGACGACGCACGCGCGACCTTTCTAGCCACCCAGGAACTCGACCCGGACTTCGCGATGGCGTATTGGGGCGAGACGCTGACGCACGAACATCCGCTGTGGAGCCAACACGACCCAGAGGCTGCCAGGGCCGTACTGGCGAGACTCGGCGAGACGGCCGAAGAGCGCGCCGCGAAGTTTCCAACGGAACGCGAGAAAGCCTATTTGCACTCCATCGAACTCCTCTTTGGCGGCGGTAGCCAGGAGGAACGGGAGCTGCGCTACTCGGCCGCACTCGGGGAAATTCACGAGGACTACCCCGACGATCTGAATGCCGCAGCGTTCTACGCGCTGTCGTTGCTTACGATCAGCCATGGTGGCCGTGACTTCGCGCTCTATATGCGGTCGGGCGCCATTACGGAAGAGATCCTGGATATCAACCCCAGGCATCCGGGCGCATTGCACTACTCGATCCACAGCTACGACGATCCGATTCACGCGCCGCTCGGACTGCGCGCCGCGAACCTCTACGCAGAGGTCGCACCGTCCGCCGTGCACGCGTTGCATATGGGTTCTCATATCTACTTCGCCCTGGGCATGTGGGAACTCGGTACCGAGCGAAACGTGCGTGCTTTCGAAGAAGCCGTCGCGCGCCAGGCCAGCCCGGATGACTCATACGGGAATCAGGCTAATCACGCGCTGAGCTGGCTGATCTACGCGCTAAACCAGCAAGGCATGCACGAACAGGCGGCCGAAAAACTCACGCTGTTCGAGGACCAGCTGTCACGTTACGGCGGCAACACGGAACGGCAGAACTTTATCGCCGCGCGCGCCTCGTACCTCGTCGATAGCCGGGACTGGCACAGTCATTTCGCGACGGTACCGGTCGACTATGACGGCCTGAGCCCCTATTTCGTGGCGACGGACCAGTACATCCAGGGCGTGCTTGCGTTGGAGAATGCCGACGTCGAGGGCGCGAAGACGGCGCTCGACGCGATCGGCGGAGCCGAGCCGATCCAGACTCGGAGCCGTCGCGCGATGGTGCCGCGATTGTTGTACCTGGCCCTGGCGGGCCAGATAGCGCTAGCCGCCGGCAACACCGGCGAAGCACTGGCGCTGATGGAGGAAGCCGCGGAACTCGAGGCCAGCGTACCGCCCGAGTACGGCCCGGCCGTCCCGGTACAGCCGACCGCAGAGCTGCTCGCAGATACCTATCTGTCGCTCGGCGAGTACGAGCTAGCGCGGCAGAACTACGAACTAGCCTTGCAGGGCTCGGTCGGACGCCACAGGTCGCTGACCGGCCTGAAAGGGGCCGCCGATTGAGCTAGCTCGGAAGTCTGGCGAGCGCAGGGGGGGCGCCCGAATAGTTCTTGCTCGGCTTAATCTCGCCTCGCCGTCCATGGCTTGACTCGAATCGTGGGCTCGTCGCTTTAGACCGTCCATGGCACGCTCCTCGCCCACGACGCCCGCAAGACTATTCGGGCGCGCCCTCCACTACCAGGCGGTCCAGCCGCCGTCGATGACGAGCGCGGCGCCGGTGATCAGCGCCGCCGCCGGAGAGGCCAGGAATACCACCGCGCCCATGATGTCCTGAAGCTCGCCAACCTGGCCGCCCGGAATTCGCCTGAGCGTATCCTCCCTGAACGCCCGATTCTCGAAGAACGGTCGCGTCATCGGCGTCAGAATAAATGTCGGGCCGATCGAGTTCACGCGGATCTTCTGCGGCGCGAGCTCCACCGCCATGGCTTTGGTCATGCCCTCGACCGCATGCTTCGAGGCACAGTAGACGGTCCGATTCGGCGCGCCGACATGACC
This sequence comes from Gammaproteobacteria bacterium, assembly GCA_036444815.1. Taxonomy (GTDB): domain Bacteria; phylum Pseudomonadota; class Gammaproteobacteria; order Steroidobacterales; family Rariloculaceae; genus SMWC01. Next base: position 1,118 of record JAZFPW010000224.1, on the reverse strand, counting down.
CATCTGCGAAGACACGTTGATGATCGCCCCGCCCCGGCCACCGGCCTGCATGCGACGGGCGGCCGCTTGCGAGACCATAAAAGTGCCCTTGACGTTCAGCGTCATGATCTGATCGAAATGATCCTCGGTCACCTCGTCGAGCGGCTCGGGAATATTGCCTCCGGCGGCGTTCACGAGAATATCTATCCGCTCGAGCCCACCGATAGCGGTTTCTACCTGCCGGCTATCCGTGACGTCACAGACTAACGTCGACGCAGTGCCTCCGTCCGCCGCGATCGTTGCGGCGACCGCTTGCAGTTCCTTCTCCGTACGGCTGACCAATACTGGACTCGCACCCGCCTCCGCCAGCGCGAGCGCACAGGCTCGACCGAGACCACGCCCTGCACCCGACACGACGGCGACGAGGCCATCCAAACGCATGGAGGGTGTCTTCAGAACATCATCGCCGGCGGCATCCATCAACTCAGCCTCGGTGCGGACCAAGCGTCCGAACCACGGTTGACATCCAATGGGGCAGCCACCGTAATGCTCGCAAACATCATCTTCAATTCTGAATACCGATCGAAGGGGAGCACTATGCCGCGACACTATAGCGAGGGCAAACTCGACATGACCATTCTCCGCGAGACCGCGGAGAAGTGTAAGAACTGGGGCCGCTGGGGCCCCGACGACGAAGCCGGCACGCTGAATTTCATTACGCCACAGGATATCGTCGCGGCCGCCGCGCTCGTTCGTAGAGGCAAAGTCTTCTCCCTGGGCCTGAACTTCGATAAAGACGGCCCGCAACGCTCTCTCTGGGGTAACCGCTTCAACCCGATTCACACGATGCTCGCGACCGGAACCGATGCGGTCGCCGGCAATCAAGACGAGGGGCGCTTTCGCTATGCCGATGACATGGTGTCGCTACCACTGCAGTGTGGCACGCAGTGGGACGCGCTGGGACATATCTTCTTCGACGACAAGATGTGGAACGGTTACGACGCCCGGCTCGTCGATGCCAACGGCGCGAAGAAAAACGGCATCGAGAAGGTCAAGGACAGGATGACGGGGCGAGGCGTTTTACTCGACGTCGCCAGGCACGCCGGTATCGAAGCACTAGACGAGGGGATGGCGATCAC
>JAZFPW010000223.1:0-11450 GCA_036444815.1 Gammaproteobacteria bacterium | reverse complement strand
CGGACCTCAACCGCCGTTGCTGGAACAATAATAGTCAAGCGTCGGGACGGAATCGGTAATCGACATGCAATACATATTCGAGCCCACGTGCCCGTCCGTTGAGATCGCGGGCCGGAGCGAGCGTTTCCCGCTTCATCGAATCTATTGCGTAGGCTGGAACTACGCGTCCCATGTCAGAGAGATGGGCTCAGACCCCGACCGCGAGCCGCCGATATTCTTTATGAAACCGCTTGACGCGATCACGCCGAGCGGCAGTAAAGTCGCTTACCCGCCCGCGACTGAGAACCTTCACTATGAAATCGAGCTGGTGGTCGCCATCGGCCGTGAAGGACACGCGATCTCTCAGGATCAGGCGTCTGAGTATATCTGGGGCTACGGCGTCGGCATCGATATGACTCGCCGTGACCTCCAGGCGATAGCGAAGCAGAGAGGACAACCGTGGGACGCAGCCAAGAGCTTTGACCAGTCAGCGCCGATCTCGGAACTCCAGACCGCAGAGAACATTGGTCATCCGAGTTCTGGCCGAATCTGGTTGGAGGTGAACGGGGAGACTCGTCAGGACGGAGATATCGGGCAGCTCATCTGGGGTGTGCCGGAGATCATCGAACACTTGTCCGCACTATTCCGTCTGCGGGCCGGTGATTTGATCTACACGGGTACGCCCGCGGGTGTCAGTCCTATCGAACGCGGGGATGTGCTGCGCGGCGGTGTCGATGGCGTCGCGACGATCGAGATCGAGATAGTCTAGTGACGGTTCTCGGGTCACTGCGCGGTTGCGCTACACTAGCCCAAACGTATCAGGGGAGACATTGACATGAGACAACGGCATCTGATCTGGCGATTCGTGAGCGCCGCCCTCGCTGGAGTTGTTTCGACCGGCCTTTGGGCAGCGCAAGTCTCGAGTCCGTATTCGGTCAACACATCGGCGCCGATGGATCCCAACCTGGGGATGAGGATTCCGCCTGGCTTCGAGGCAACGGTGTTCGCCGAGATGGAAGGTTACGCGCGCCACATGGCCGTTCGTGACGATGGGACGCTGTACCTGGCCCTGACCGTTCGTATGGGTAGAGGTAGCACGATGGGGCTAGTCGCCATGCGGGACAGCAGCGGCGATGGTGTCGCGGATGTCATCGAACGGTTCGCCACCAACATCCCAGGTACGGCACTACAGTTTCACGACGGCGACTTGTACTTCGGTTCCAAGACGGCCGTCTACCGTTTCAGTTTCGAAGGCGATGCGCTAACTCCCAGCGGCGAGCCCGAGATTGTCGTGGACGGATTCCCGGTGCAGCGGCTCCATGAGGCGAAAACGTTTGCCATCGATGACGATCACAACCTCTACGTCAATGTCGGCGCCCCGTCGAACGCCTGTATGGAAGAATTCCGGACGCGCGGATCGCAAGGACTGCTGCCTTGCCCACACCTTGAGGTGCAGGCCAGCGTGTGGCGTTATGACGCCGATGTGACCGGGCAAGCCCAGGTCGAAGATGGCGAACAGTTCGCCACCGGTATCCGCAACGCCGTCGCGATCGAATGGAGCGAGGAACACGAGCAAGTCTACTTCCTGACACACGGACGCGACGCGCTGGCTACCTTGTATCCTGAATACTTCACGGTCGAGGAAAGCGCCGAACTGCCGTCGGAGGAGATGCACATCCTGGTAGCAGGTGGCAAGTATGGATGGCCTTACAGTTATTACGATCACATACAGGGAAAGCGCCTCCTGGCACCCGAATACGGAGGCGACGGGAAGAAAGAGAGCGAAGCGGGCTTGTATGTCGAGCCCATCGCGACGTTCCCCGGGCACTGGGCGCCAAACGACCTGATGTTCTACACCGGGGAGCAGTTCCCGGCACGCTTCCGCGACGGCGCATTCGTGGTCTTCCACGGCTCCTGGAACCGGGCGCCGTTGCCGCAGGCGGGCTATAACGTCGTGTTCGTACCATTCGATGGCGCGATGCCGGGACCGGACTTCGAGGTCTTCGCGGAGGGATTCGAAGGTGCGGATGTGCTCGAGAATCCCGGGGCTGCCGTGCACCGCCCGACGGGGATCGCCGAAGGCGTGGACGGCGAGCTCTATATCTCCAGTACCGTCAGCGGGCGCGTCTGGCAGGTACGCTACGTCGGAGAGTAGAAAGTTATTCCCCCGCGATCGTACGCAGTTCCCGCGGCGCTGCTCCTCTGGCTCGTGGCGGCGTTCACGGCGGGTTGTGCCACGCAAGACGAGTCGGTGTCCGCCGATCAGTTGGTAGCAGATGGCCTGACGATCTATCGGCGTGACTGTCTCGCCTGTCACATGGCGGACGGGCGCGGCGTGCCCGGCATGACCCCGGGGTTACGCGGTAGCCCGTGGCTCTTGGGTAGTAGCGACGCGCTCGTCGGTTATGTGCTTACGGGTGGTTTCGGACCGGCTGTTCTAATGGCGAGTTTCGATTTCCTCACGGATGCCGAAATGGCCGCCGTGCTGGCCTACTGTCGAGAGGTCTACGGCGAGGGTGCCGGCACGGTCAGCGTCGAGCAGGTCGCCCGCGTGCGCGCGCAGCTGGAGCGCTGAACCGGCTTCAGCTGGCGGATTTCTACGCTGAGCCGGGAGTACGAGCGGCGTCGAAGCCTGCTTGACAGGCTCCTGGTGAGAAGTCAGAGTGATCATCAGTCCAAATCCGATCGCTTAACAACGACTACAATTACGGGGAGTAACCACCATGCGAGTTACGCTAACCTTCGTCGCGCTCGCGGCGTTCTCGATCCCAGCTCTCGTCTCCGCTCAACTCGGGCCGAACGATTCGAGCGCGGAACCGTTCAAACTCGGTACTTTCGAGATCGATGGCATTCAAACCATCGGCATCGTCCTGCGGGATCAGCTCATCGTGGAGCTCGACGCCGCGAACGATGAACTGCAGCGGGATCCCGCTTATCCGAGTGTCGCGATGCCGGCAGATATGACGGCGCTGATTGGGCGCTACGAGTACGGCCTGAAGTACCGCCTCTACGAGATTGTCACCGATCTAGTCAACAATGCGAGCCTGGACGCTGACGCGCGGCCCGGCTTCGTGCACGACTTGGGCGACGTTCGCACGCTCGCGCCGCTGATGCCCGGCAAGATGCTGAACGCGGCCGTTAACTTCTACAGCCATGTCGACGAGGCCAACACACCCGAAGAGCAGCGGGCAGCCGCGGAACGCCGGCGCGCCACTCGGGGCATACCCTACCTCTTTATCAAGCCCACCGAGGGTGCCGTCATCGGCCAGGGCGATGCCGTGGTTATCCCTTACGGCCGAGACCGCATCGACTGGGAAGTGGAGCTCTCTATCGTTATCGGCCGCACCGCCAAGTACGTCTCGGCCACCGACGCGGCCGATTACATCTTTGGCTATATGGTCAGCATCGACATCTCCGATCGGGGCGGCCGCCCGCCGGACTCTCGACCGGGATCCGACTGGCTCGTCGGCAAGGGCCATGACACGTTCGCGCCGCTCGGCCCGTGGATCGTGCCTAAGGAATTCTATGGTGACCCGATGGTGCGCCTGAGCCAGCGGCTGGAAGTCGATGGCGACGTCATGCAGGAAGCCGGTCCCGGCGACATGATTCACTCGATCTACGAGCTCATCGAATATGGTTCTTCGATCATCACGCTGTACCCGGGCGACGTCCTCAACAACGGCACGTCGGGCGGCACGGGCGCTGGAACGGCGGTTCGCGGCGTGCAGCGCTTCCTGCAGCCGGGCGAAACGATCGTCGCGAGCATCGAAGGGATAGGCACGTTGACACTGCCCGTCGAGAGCGAGCCAGCGCCGGCAGAGCGTACCGGTTCTTACCTGCCCGCGGTCAGTAGTTACCGGCAGTAGTCTTCGTTGCCGTATCGGCCGGTGAGCCTCGCGGCCGCCGGCCGATACACCTATCTTCGTGCCGAGTGGAGTAGAATCCGCTGATCGCATCAGTTCGCGTCTTGCGGGGGATTCCGATGAGACACCTCACCGGCCTCGGGTTCTTTTTTCTGCCCCTTCTAGCAGTCGGCCATCACTCGACCGCGTATTTCTCTGACGAGACTCGGGAGCTGGTGGGTGTCCTGACCGAGGTCGAATGGAGAAATCCGCACATCGCGCTGATGATAGAGGTCACGAACGCTCAGGGTGAGGCTGAGGAGTGGCGGCTGGAGGCGAACTCCATCTACAACCTGCTACGCAGCGGCGTGACGGAGGACTTCTTTCGAATCGGTGATCGGTTACAAGTCACAGGCCGATTATCGGTGCGGCAGGAGCGGGTCTTGTTGACCAACGATGTGATACTCCCGAACGGTGAATCGCTGGTTCTGTGGAATAACCGGGGTAGTGCTGGTCGACCCGAGTTACCGGATACGGCGGCAGAGAACAAAGGAATCTTCCGCGTCTGGAGCGTGCCGCGACCGAGTGGCCGGACACTGCACTTTCCGTTTTCCGAGGCCGCGATCGCGGCGAGAGCGTCCTGGAACATGCTCGATAACTTCGCGATTCGCTGTGAACAAGAGGGCATGCCCCGCATCATGATCAACCCGCATCCGTTCGAGTTCAGGGAACAGGGTGGCGAGATTACGCTGCGGACGGAACTCTATGACATTGTCCGGCCGATCCACAGGGACGGTTCCGTACCCGGCCCTGATCAGCCTTTCTCCAACCTGGGCTATTCCGTGGGAACCTGGGAGGGTGAGTCGTTCGTCATCACGACCACTCATATTAATTGGCCCTACTTCGACAACATCGGCACGCCCCAGAGTGAGGACGTCAGGATAGTCGAGCGGTATACGCTCAGCGAGGATCAGAGCCGCCTGAGTTACTTCTTCACGGTAACGGACCCAAGTACGTTTACGGAACCGGCGACGATCGAGGGTCAGTGGCTGGCGCTCGGCGAGGCACTCCCGATCTACGACTGTCGGCCGTACGATCTATAGACGCGTCAGTAGGTGTAGACGGCGCCGGATTCCGCCGCCGAGTCATCGCCCTGATCGCCGTCGATACCGGTGGAACCACTGGATTCTCGAGGCGCGCCGACGGCTAACACCGTGCCGTCGCTGTTCAGGGCTACCGAGGTGCCGAACTCCGCGCGGCCGGCTGTGTTCGAGGCTTTGACGTAGGCGCGCGGCGTCCACGTCGTGCCGGTCCGGGCATAGACATAGGCGGCGCCGGCATCCTGCGCCGACGTGTCGCGCTGGTCGCCATTGATCCCGCTGGCGCCGCCATTCTCGTAGTGGGCACCCACGGCTAACGTCGCCCCATCGAGGCTGAGCGCCAGCGTCCAGCCGAAATGTTGATTCACCTGCGTGTTGGTTGGCTTGATGAAGGCCTGTTGCGACCAGTCGTCGCCGCTGCGAACGAACACGTAAGCTGCGCCGATAGCATTGTCGGTCGACTGATCATCATTGCCTTGATCGGGGGGCGCGATTCCGACGAGTGAGCTGTCCTCGTCAAACGCGCCGGCCGCGATCGTATGGCCGTCCGCGCTGACGGCGATAGCAGAGCCGAGCGCATCGCCGAATTCCGGGTTCGATGCCACGAGGCGGGCCTGCTCGGACCAGTCGGAGCCGGTACGCTCGAAGACGTAGATGGATCCGCGATTGGTATCCTCGTTAAAGCCGCTGATAGCCAGTGCATTGCCGCTTTCGTCCAGCCCGATCGCGTAACCGAACAACAGGCCGCCGATCAGCGCTTCGGCGCTGGCGCGTCTGGGCTTGAGATAGGCCTGCTGCGACCACTCGGCGCCGTCGCGGGCGTAGACATACACTGCGCCGGTCTCCGCAGCCGAGTCATCCGCCTGGTCGCCTCCGACACCGTCGGCGGCGCTGTCCTCGCTAATCGCACTGACCGCCAGCGTGTCGCCGCTGCCGTTCAAAACCACGTCGTAGCCGAACTGGTCGCCTTCCTCGATGCGCCCGGTATTCGACGCCTTGATGTAGGCCTGCTGCGACCACGCGCCGCCTTCCCGGGTAAAGACGTACGCGGCGCCCGCATTGTCTATCGAGTTGTCGTTTTGATCGCCATCGATTCCCGTGGCGGCGCTGTCTTCGCCCATCGCGCCGACCGCTAGCGTATTGCCATCGTGACTCAACGCGACCGAGAAACCGAAACGGTCACTCGCGCCGGTATTGGACGCCTTGATATAGGCCTGCTGAGACCACGTGTCGCCCGCGCGGGTGAAGATGTAGACGGCCCCCGCATTGGGCGCGGAGAAGTCCACTTGATCGCCGCCGATGCCGGTGGCGCTGCTGTCTTCGAAGATCGCGCCGGCGGCTAGCGTATTGCCGTCGGCGCTCAATGCGACGGACTCGCCGAACCGCTCGTAGGCTCCGGCATTGGACGCCTTGAAGTACGTGACGGAGTCCTCGGCGCGGCCCAGGCCGGGCAGATCCGTTATGACGATCAGGTCCTGCGCGGCGCCGTCCTGTCCCCTGGCGATAGAGGACAACCCCATCAACATGGCGGCGATTGGGGCGTAATAGAGGAGTCGTTTGCTGCTCACGCTGCCGGTCTTTTACGTAGCAGCCTGCTAGAAACCTCGCTGCCCGATACCGGTGCCGAGGCTGTTCTTAATCTCTTCGCCGGTATCGGTCATCGTAATCCTGCTCTCATTGGAGAGAAGCATATCGGGTGCACCGTTGATGGCCCGCGCGCCGAGAATCGTGACCCGGTCACCCGGCTTTAGCGTCTCCTTGGTCCAGCCTTCGGTCCGGTTCAGGTTCGTCGCCGACCCGAGATGGCCGTTCCACCGTTCGACCTTGCCGTCCTCATCCCTGACCTGGAAAATTATGGCGGCGTGGGGATTGATGAATTGAAGTTCGACGACGACACCGTCGAGCGTAATCGGGTTCTCCTCGTCGTAACGCCCGGCGAAGCCGTGGTGCGCGAGGATAGTCTCCGTGACGATGCAGAGCCCTATCAGTGTCGCGGCCAGCATATATTTCCTGTCTTTCATTTCAGCCCCTCATGCAGCCGGCGAGACTGCCCGATGCGTGTTGTCGCTCGCGGCTACTCGATAATTGAGGCAACTGCTATAGCACACCGTCTGGAGATGTCAATAGAGTGCGTGAGACCCGCTGCCCAGGTCCGTTGATGTTGACAGCGCCTCGCTGCAGGACTAGGTTTCTGCATAGGGTTCCGGTGAGAGGTCAGCCGTTCGTTGGCACGCCGGATGGACAACAACGACAACAGGGGTGACCTATGAAACGCGTGTGTATTGCTTTCGCTTTGACAGTGGCGCTTCCGTCGTACCTGGCTGCCCAGGACGCTCGGCCATTCAAGCTGGGCACATTTGAAGACGATAACCACGTATACGTCGGGCTGGTACTCGACGACAGCCTCGTCGTGGATATCTCGCAGGCCAACGACACGCTTGGCGGAGCGCGGCCGACCATGCCGGGTTATATGCGTGGAGTCATCGAACGCTATGACGAACTCCGTCCACGACTCGGCGACATTGCCGATGCGGCGGCGGCATCAGGTGTCCAGGCGCCGTACGTAATGGCTCTGGGTTCCGTGAAGACATTGCCGCCGATTACACCCAATATCATCTATAACGCGGCGTCCAACTATTCCCTGCATGCGGCGGAGATGGCGCGACGAGCGGCCGGCGGTGCGGAGCCTGCAGCGGTACCGGCTCCGGATCCGATCCCGGGTATCTGGGAGCGAACGCCGGGCGACACACGCCAGAATCCGTATATCTTTCTGAAGGCGGCCAGCACCGTCATCGCGGATGGTGAGACGATTCGGATACCCCCTAAACGCAGCAATCTCGACTGGGAGTGTGAACTGGCGATCGTCATCGGCAAGCCGGCGAGCTATGTGTCACCGGCCGACGCCATCGACTACATCTTCGGCTACACGTTGGAGAATGACGTCTCGGATCGCGGTGGGCGAGCCGATGGCCGGATGGGCACGGACTGGTTCCTGCAGAAGAACCACGACACGTTCGCTCCGCTGGGACCGTTTATCGTTCCGAAAGAGTTCGTCGAGGATCCGCACGCGCTGAAGCAGACCTTGACGTTGAGCGGTACCCTGATGCAGGACTCCAATACCGGCAACATGACGCATGACGTCTACGAGATGCTGAGTTACATCTCGAACATTCTGACGCTGACACCGGGTGACATCTATGCGATGGGTAGCCCTTCGGGCGTCGGCACCGCACGGGAGACGCCGATCTATATGAAGGACGGCGATACGGCGGTGTGTACGATCGAGAGCATCGGGACGCTGACGAATCCGGTCGCCGGTCCATAGGATAGATAGGATAGGCGGTCGCGCCGATAACAGGGGCAGTCAGTCGGAGCGTGTAGGCGCGAGCGTTGCTGGAGATCACGGCTAGTAGCTGCTCTCGTTGACCGTGCAGTCGTAGGGTTGAACCGTCTCACCGGGTAACCAGATCCAGTCTCTCGTCAGTTCGACGGGCTCCGTGAATGTGGCCGGGTCGGTTGCGGTGACAGAGTAATTCAGCCGCAGACCGTCTTCACTGGGCGTGAAGCGTTCGAGTAGTTCGATCGCTTCCGTCTGCCCAACCCCGGTCTGGTCGAACCACGGCCAGTTGATATGTGTCGTCGTGACGACCAGGCTCTCGCCGTCCCATCGGCCAGTGGAATAGCCCAAGACGCTCGGTGACGGATCGCGGGCAGCGTCGGTCATATGGATCGTGCGGACCATATCCAACTCTTCCAAGCGCACGAGGATGTCTTCGCCTTCGGTGACAAACTCCATAGGATAAAACTGATCCATGATGGCCGGCATGCCGTTTTCGCAGCGAATGTAGGGGTTATCAGCGACACGATCCCAACTGGCGTGCGCGGCCTCTGCCTGGTCGGTCAACGGGTAGGTATCCTTCCACAGCGTACGATCGGGGCCTATCAGGGCGACATCCGTGGTCCAGACGCGAAAGATGCCCTCGGCGGACTCCGGTAGCGCCTGCTTTCTCGCGTTCTGATACTCGGCGAACGTGACGCCGGCGATGTCATCCGTGAACCGCGATCCGACCAGTTGAAAGTCGAATACTTCTCGACCGTCCGCTGCCAGAATATTGGTTGCGAACAGCGCGGTTGGGCTCGTTCTGCCCGGATAGCCGGCGACGCGGACGATATCGCCCGTACTGAACAGGTCCTGCGATATTCCCTGCCGAGAGAGGAAGCTCGGTGCGAGATACTCGAGGTTCCACACGACCTGCGCGCCATCATCGGCGGTCGTCCGGACAGTCATCAACACATGCGGGTTTCGCCAGGCGATTCGCGTCAGTTCTCCGATGAACTCCACGATCTGCGTGCGATCGAAATGGACGTTGGGAGAATGATGCGCTAGCGCGGCCAGAGGTTGAGTCAGGAAGCCGACCGCGACCGCGAACCTGATGCCTGAAACGAGAAATCTCATGACTCTACCTGCGATGATGGCTGACGGCCGATGTTACCCGGCTTCCGATCGAACGAAAAATGACGCCGCTCGACGCTGCCCATTCTCGGGCTAACCGCTGCTCGCCTGGTAACGAGACTGGATGATCTGCGCGAGTATCGAGACAGCGATCTCGGCCGGCGACCGTCCTCCCAACGGCAGGCCGACCGGGCCGGCGATACGGGTCAGCGTCTCGTCGTCGAAGCCGAGGGCGGCAAGACGTTGTAGCCGCTTCGCGTGATTTTTCCTGCTGCCGAGTGCGCCGATATAGAACGCATCGGATTCCAGCGCCGCCTGTAGGGCCGGTTCATCGATCTTGGCGTCGTGACTGAGTGTCACGACGGCTGTGCGTGAATTCAACGTCAGCTCGCCCATCACTTCCTGGGGCCACCGGTTGATGATCTCGATGCCGGGAAAGCGTCCAGGCGTCGCGAACGCAGCCCGCGGGTCGATCAGCTGCACGTCGTAACCCGCGACGCGGGCCATCGGGATCAGCGCCTGCGCAATATGCACGGCGCCGACGACAAGCAGGCGCGGCGGTGGTGACAGTGTCTGCAACAGATACCGCTGGTCCGCCGCTTCAACCGTACGGGCGCCATCGCGCCCGATCGCCTCCCTCGCAGCCTTCAGTATCTCCGCCGGGATGCCGTCGGGCGCTTCGGCGTCGGCGCCGCCGTCGAGCACGAACTCACTGTCCCCGGATAGGCTGCGAACGAGCACGACCGGCCGGTTCGATTCCTGGGCGGCGACGAGCCGTTCGAGCAGATCTCGCTTCATTCGACGCGCTCCAGGAAGATTTCGATCTGCCCGCCGCACGCGAGTCCGACTTCCCAGGCTTCATCATCGGTGACGCCGAACTCGAGCAAGCGCGACTGGCCGGACTCGATGACTTCTTTGGCTGCATGGATGACCGCGCCCTCGACGCAGCCGCCCGATACGGAACCTTCGAATGCGCCGTCTGCGGCGATAACCAGGTTGCTTCCGGCCGGGCGCGGCGAGGAGCCCCAGGTCTTTACGACCGTCGCCAGCGCGACCGGCCTGCCGGCGTCATGCCAGGCCAACGCGGTGCGCAGAACCTCCTCGTGATCGAGTTCGACGTCGGCTGGCTTGCTCATCCTGGTGGCCTTCGGCTAACGGGAAGCCATAACCTAGCAGATCCACGCCCGCAGAGGTGCTGCCAAGTGCCATCGATCTGGTATCGTGGCGGCTCGGGGGCTTGGACCGGGTCAACCTGAGGGACTCATCATGATCGCTATGAAGTACACGGCGCTTGTCACGATCGCCGCGGTTGTCTACACCTTTATATTGAGCGGCCAGGTGGGTGCCGCGCGCGGTAAAGCCGGCGTCAACGCCCCAGCCATGTCGGGTCAACCGGACTTCGACCGAGCGTTCCGAATTCACATGAATACGGTCGAGCAGCTCGTACTGTTCATTCCGGTCCTGTGGCTTGCCACGATTGTCGTCGGGGATCCATGGGCCGCTGCGATCGGCGTCGTGTGGATCGTCGGGCGCGTGATCTACGCGACAGGGTATCGCAAAGCTGTCGAGAAACGCGGACCCGGCTTTGCCATCACGGTGCTGCCGACCGCAGTCCTGACGGTCGTTGCGCTGTGGGGGATCGTTCAGGCCTTCATGGCCTAGCAGTAGACAGACCTCGGTAGCTGACCCCGCGCTTGACGGGAGCAAGCTAGCGATTACCAGGAGAGATAGAACGATGGGTCTTGATTCGAAACTGACGCGAAGAGAGTTGGTGAAGTGGGGTTTGATCTCGACAGGAGCGCCGATCCTGTCGACCACGTTGGGCTCGGCCGCGCTGGCCCAGGACCTCGGTCCCGGCAATCGTTTCGTCGGCGATCTCGGCGGAAGGGACGCGGAGAAACTCTATACCGGGCGTCCGGCCGTCGGCGGTGGGCAGATGGAAATCCGGCTGAATCAGTCGATCTACACGGACGACCCGCACGAACTGGAAGTCGCCCAGCGACTGGAACCGTTCAATCCGCGGTCCTGGTACGAAGAATGGCATCGGGTCGCCGAGATCAACGAGGAAATAGCCGA
>JAZFPW010000222.1:0-2090 GCA_036444815.1 Gammaproteobacteria bacterium | reverse complement strand
TCGCCATCTCCCCGAACTCGGCCGGTGCAGGTCATCATGCGTGAATGCTTAAACTTGCTCGGGACGTGATAATGAGGCCAGTAACTCCAGGATTGCTGTTCTGCGCATCACTGCTAGTCGCCTGTGCGCCTGAGCCCTCGACAACCGCAGCGGATAGCGTAGACGGACCTCGGACTCAGCCCAACTTCCTGCTAATCGTCGCGGACGATATGGGCTACACCGATATCGGCGCTTTTGGCGGCGAGATCAACACGCCAAACCTGGACGGTCTGGCGGAGAGAAGTATCAAGCTGACGAACTTTCACGTCGCAGCGACCTGCGCCCCTACCCGTTCGATGCTCCTGTCCGGCACTGACAATCACACCGCCGGGCTGGGTGCGATGTTCAGCGGCGATATGCTGACGGGCGTCGAGGGCCAGGTAGGCTATGAGCGCTACCTTCACGAACGAGTAGCGACGTTGCCAGAACTCCTCACTGACGCCGGCTACCATACCTATATGGCCGGCAAGTGGCACTTGGGCTCGGAGCCAGATCAAATGCCGCGAGCTCGAGGTTTCGAGAGTGCATTTTCCCTACTAGGTGGCTCGAGTGAGCATTTCTCCGCTTCGGCGAATCAGTATGCGGAGAACGGGCAACACCTCGAAGCCGATCTCACGGACTTCTACTCGACTCGGAGCCACACCGATAAGCTCATTCAATATATCGACGCGAATCACGGCGACGGCCGCCCGTTTTTCGCCTACGCAGCCTATTCGTCGCCACACTGGCCACTTCAGGCCCCCGAGAACTTCATTGACCGCTACGCGGGACAGTACGACGACGGCTACGACGTACTTCTTCAGCGAAGAGTGCAAAGCGCACGTGATCTCGGCGTTGTACCGGACACAGACGTGGGCGCGAATTTTGAGCGCGTCGGCACTGCCTGGGATGAACTCGACGAAGAAGCGCAGCGCTTCTCTGCCAGAAAGATGGAGATCTACGCCGCCATGGTCGAGAACTTGGATTTTCATGTCGGTCGCCTGCTGACGTATCTGGAGGAGATCGGCGAACTTGAGAATACCGTCATCCTGTTCATGTCGGACAACGGTGCCGAAGGCGACGAGTTGGAACTCAACCCCTTTTTTGTGCAGCGCATCGTTGCGAACAACTTCGACAATAGCTTCGACAATCTAGGTAGGCCGCACTCGTACGTCTCCTACGGTCCTGGCTGGGCGCGAGCCGCCACCGCTCCGTACAGCCGTTTCAAGGGCTTTATCAATGAGGGCGGCACCCGGGTACCCGCGTTTATTGTGCACGGCTCGGGCACGAATCCGGCTGGGATTGACGACCAGTATCTCCGAGTCATGGATGTCGCACCGACACTACTCGAACTAGCGGGCGCAAAACTACCCGATGCGATCTATCGCGGCCGGGAGGTCGCAGCGATGGAAGGCCGATCTTTCGCCGCGCTACTCCGTGGGGATCACGAGCCAGTCTATTCTCCCGAGGAACCAATCGGTTCGGAACTACACGGGCACAAGTCTCTCCAGCGGGGTCGGTTCAAACTAGTCTGGGAGCAGCCACCCGGAAACACGTGGTGGAGCTATCCGATTCCGGAGAGCTGGTATCGCTGGCAGCTGTACGATCTAGAGAGGGACCCTAGTGAGGCCAACGATCTCAGTTCCAAGAACCCTGAGCTTGCCGCAGAGCTGGCCGCGCTGTGGGAGGACTATGCGACTGAGCACGACGTAGTACGAGACGTCAGAATCATCAACTTCGAGCGCTGGCATCCGGCCTCGGCCGAGCATTAGAATCGTGACCGCACGCAGTACGAAGCGCCGCCCGTCAGGCCGAACCGAGGACATCGCGTTGGTGTTGAAGATCCACGAACTGTCGGAGCGCTACCCGCGCTTCGGGTACCGGAACCGGGGACACAGACCTCGCTAGCCTTTTCAGACGGGCACCGGACGATTGCATCGCGGCCGGATTCAACGTTCCTCCCGGGAACTGACCAGAACGAACCGCGCGGGCCGCATCACCGCTGCAACACTCCGCCCGCGCAGCCTGGCCCGGCTGCGGGGGCGTTTTTCTTCGCCCAGCCATCGAGTTCA
>JAZFPW010000221.1:0-4705 GCA_036444815.1 Gammaproteobacteria bacterium | reverse complement strand
GAGCTGCTCCTAGTACGAGAGGACCGGAGTGGACGTACCTCTGGTGTTCCGGTTGTCACGCCAGTGGCATTGCCGGGTAGCTATGTACGGACGGGATAACCGCTGAAAGCATCTAAGCGGGAAGCCCCCCCCAAGATGAGGTTTCCCTGGGGACTTGATCCCCCTGAAGGGCCGTTGAAGACTACAACGTTGATAGGCTGGGTGTGGAAGTTCAGTAATGAATGAAGCTAACCAGTACTAATTGCCCGTGAGGCTTGGCCATATAACACTCAAGAAGTTTGTGTGACGTTTCGGATCATTCCAGTTACGGCGCTCATGTCTCGACATGAGCGCCAACCAGTTTCCTGGCGGCCATAGCGAGCGGGAACCACCCGATCCCATCTCGAACTCGGAAGTGAAGACGCTCTGCGCCGATGCTAGTGTGGGGTCTCCCCATGTGAGAGTAGGTCACTGCCAGGATTTTTTTCGAACCCCTCAGTTCTCCGGAGCTGAGGGGTTTTTATTTTTGGACATCCTGGCCTCGCGGGGAGTACTTTGGACGGCATAACGATTCGATGCCGGAGGCGCCATGACGACGTACAACAGCATTCTAGAAACGATCGGGCGCACCCCTGCGGTTCGTCTGACGAAGCTCGCTCCCGACGGAATCAACCTCTACGTAAAGATCGAGGCCTTCAACCCGATGGGATCGGTCAAAGATCGGTTGGCGCTGGGTATTATCAGTGACGCTGAGAAGTCCGGGCGACTGGCACCCGGGCAAACGGTGATCGAGGCAACCAGTGGTAATACCGGCATCGGGCTAGCCATGGTCTGTGCGCACAAAGGCTATCCGTTGGTCGTGACGATGGCGGAAAGCTTCAGTATCGAACGGCGCAAGATGATGCGTTTCCTGGGTGCTAAGGTCGTGCTGACACCCGCGTCGGAGAAAGGGTCGGGTATGGTGACCAAAGCGGAGGAACTCGCCGAGAAACATGGCTGGTTCCTCTGCCGCCAGTTCGAGAACGAGGCCAATGCGGACATGCATTCCAGGACAACTGCCGTTGAAATACTGGAAGACTTCGGTGATCAGGGACTCGACTACTGGGTCACGGGCTTCGGGACCGGAGGCACGTTAAAGGGTGTTGCCCGTGTGCTCGCGGAAAAAAGCCCGAATACAAAAGTCATCGTCTGCGAGCCCGACAACTCACCGATTCTCGGCAGCGGCATTCCACAGCCGCGCTCCGCTAATGGCTCACCGGCTCCGAGTCACCCGAGTTTCCGGCCGCACGTGATGCAGGGCTGGTCGCCGGACTTCATCCCTAAACTCACGGCAGATGTTGTCGCGACGGACTGGATAGACGAGATCGTTCCGATCAGCGGTGCGGACGCGATGCGCCTGTCGCAGGAGCTGGCGCAGAAGGAAGGCATCTTCGTTGGCACCTCGAGTGGCGCGACGCTCTCAGGCGCACTCAAGATCAGCGAGTCCGCGCCAGAGGGCTCAACAGTTTTGTGTATGTTGCCAGACACGGGCGAACGTTATCTGAGCACGCCCCTGTTCGATAATGTACCGGCCGAGATGACCGACGATGAGATAGCGTTGTCTCGCTCAACACCGAGCTGCAGGTTCGACGTTCAGCCGTCGGCGCCACCACCGAAGGCGGAGCAGCCGGTAGATGTCGATGCCGCTGCCAACGAGTTTCTCAATCAGGTAATCGCTGAGAAGGATCAGCCAGTCGTGTTGTTCGCGCTGGAATGGTGTGAGTTCTGCTGGTCCGTGCGGAAGATGTTCGCAAAATTTGAGATACCGTATCGCGCGATCGACCTCGATTCAGTCGCGTATCAACAAGACGACCGCGGCGGGAAGATCCGAGCGGCGCTCAACGCGCAGTTCTCCGTGCAGACCATCCCGCAGATATTCGTCGGCGGCCGGCTGGTCGGTGGGTGTACCGAGGTGTTTGACGCTTTTAAAGAAGGGCGCTTGCAGACGTTACTCGAGGAGAGCCACGTAGCCTACGATAAGAGCGCCAACGACGATCCCTACGGCTTCCTGCCGTCCTGGTTACATCCTAGATAGAAACTTGGTCAGTAGCCGGTTAGTTCCAGGTAGCCGCGCCCGCTCAAGCCCCGGCTCTGTCCGGTGCCGGTCGCCACGACCGCGCCCTCCCAGTAACGAACCGTGAGATCCAACTCCTGGCCCGGAAGCAGGGGCCGAATTTCGACGCTCAGCTCTGCCTCCGCCACGGTGAGCTGCCAACTCACCGGGTACGTCGCTCCGCTCACTGGACTTTGCCAATGCTCCAGTATGGCGAGGGAAACGTCCTCGGGGCCGAGCGCCCGTCGACGGCCGTCAGCCTCGACGAGTGAACCGGCACTGTAGGGGCTCGACCCGCCTTGAGCGGAACGCAGCCGGTAATACATCAGGTCGCGGCCGTCGGAGAACTGCAACGCAAACCAGTCCCATCCTTCCAGAGATCTGCTCAGCGAACTCGTCCCCCACTCCCGATCCATCCAGGCGAGCCCATTGACACGAGCCAGCCTTTGCCCGATGCGAATTTCGCCGTCGGCCTGCAGTCGAGTGAACGAGTAATAGTGGGAGGCATTGCCGGCTTCCGGACCCTTTCGGTCCAGGCCATCCTCGCCGTGGCTGACAGGGTCCTTCAGCGCCGTGAGCGTAAGTCCTAGCCCGCCCTCCTCGGTGCCCGCGTTCAGCCGGAGCGGAAAAAAGTCGGGGCCCTCGCTGACGACCGACCAATCCTCGAGCCAGAGCGAGAACGGCTCCGATCCAGTGCCAGCGAGTCCGAGCGCCTCGCGCGAAAGACGCTCGGCGGCGATGAAGCGGTTTGCTTGCGCATCGGTCAGGCTCAGGTGAGCCATCCATGCCTGATTCGTTCCCCAGGCCGACGCACGTTCGGGCCGCTGCGGAGCCAGAGCGAAGCGGAAGAATGTCAGCTCGAAGCCGAACCGGCGCTCGTCGGCTCCGGCGAGGTTTCCGGTGAAGTACCACCACTCCGAGCGGAACTCCGGGTGGCTGCCGTGATCTCGCGGAAACTCGAACGGTCGGCTCGTCAGCACCCGCGTGTAACCTGCGCTGTCACCTCCGCTCAAGAAGCGCATGGCTGCGGCCGGCCCGGCGGAAAGGCTGTCGACGGGCTCGCCGGTACACCCGACCAGCAGGATGATCAAAAAGCCTGACGCGCTTCGCCGAGACACGATCACTCGTGGCGCAGCTGGGTTGCGACGCTACCCTTGCCGGCGCGTGCCGCCGGGTAGGCGCCCGCCAGCAAGGCCGCACTGAAGGCCAGCGCGATGCCGAGCAGCAACGGAGCTGGTTCGAGCGTCAGGCCCATGCTCCAACCGAAGGAGCGCTGATTAATGATGAATACCAACAGCGCCGCCATGACGATGCCGAGTGGAATAGCCAGCAGCCCCGCGGCCAGCCCGAGCAAGCCGGTCTGGGTAAGCGCTAGCGTGCCCAATTGCCGCGGGGTCATGCCGAGCGCTCTGAGGATCGCGATTTCGCGAGCCCGCTCCAGTTCGATGGACATCAGCGCGCTGAACAGGCCGAGGAAGGCCACGACGCCGGCGAGAATTCTCAGAACTTCGGTGATCCGGAAAGTCCGGTCGAAGACCTCGAGGGATCGCGCTCGGATTACGTCGTTCGAGCGGAAGCGTATGCTCGGTTCTCCGGCAACCAGGGAGCGAATAGCCGCGCGAGCCGGCGCACGATCGACCGAGTCTTGAAAATAGACGCCGACGCCGCTGATGCCCTGATCGTCCCAATAACGACGATAGACGTTCAGCGGCATCAACACGGAGCCGCTGTCCGTGATGTAGTCACGAAAGATGCCCAGAATTAGAAACGCTACGTCACCTTCGGCAGTCGGGAGCACTAAGTCATCACCGGCCTCGAGCTGCCGGCGATAGGCATAGGGCTCCGATACCATCACGCCCTCTCCGGCTGTCAGCCTTGGCAGGGAGTCTGCCGGAGGCTCATTGACCAGAGTGAGGCCCCAGCCCCGCGGTCCGGGCCGGATCGCGCGTACATTCAATTCGCCATAGAGCGTCGGCAGCTCGGTAAATTGCGACAGACTGATCCCGGACACTTCCGGTAGCGCCTCGATGGCGGCAAGACGAGTTTCACTGAACGCGTTCTGCGTCGTGGCTGAGTCGGGTACGCTCAGGTAGACGTCTGCGATTAGTGTCGTGTCCAGCCATTGCGCCAGGCTCATCCGGAAGCTGCCGATCATGATGCCCACGCCAATCACCGTCGCGACGGCCACCGACAGAGCGGCCGTGGCGACACCGGTCCTGCTCAACGAAGCCGCTACACCGCGAACGGCCAGCGATCCGGGGATGCCGAAGGCGCGTTCGGCTGCCGGATCCGCGAGCCGCACTAACCATGTCGTGCCAGTGGGGATCAGCAACGCACCAGCCACGATAATGCAGAACAATCCCGCGAATCCCAGGAACAAACTGCGCGGCGCAACCACGAAGAGAAGACTACCTAGCGCGGCGACAGGCAGCGCAAGCCATGCTCCCGACCGCGAGTACTTTCGTGCGGTCCGCTCGAGCGCGGCCCGACTCATGGCGGCATCGGGTGTCGTATTAGCAGCCTCTAGCGCCGGCGCCAACGCGGCGAGCAGTGTCGTCAGCACGCCGATCACCAGGCCTTTCCAGTAGATCAGCGTTGACGGTTCGGCCGCGCTCACCGTTGCAGTGAAGTAGA
>JAZFPW010000220.1:0-9820 GCA_036444815.1 Gammaproteobacteria bacterium | reverse complement strand
AATGCTGGCGGACGCAAGGCGTAGAGGATGCCAAGATAGACATGGAGGCCGCCATTGTCGTACGTCTCATCGAGTTCGAGTAGCCGTTCCATCGCGGCCTGGACCCAGGGCAATTCGCCGACCGCGGTCCAGTCTGAGCTCGTGGCATTCAAGTGGCTCAGCCAGCTCACCGCGTAGGCGTAGAGAACCTCCGTCTGCCGCGGCCTAACCTGGTCAAGCTCGGCGACAAACAAATCATAGTCGAGTCCGGCCCAGTTGCACGCGGGAGGATAATCCAGGCACATGGCGCGCTCGCCGTAGCGCCGGCTCTTGGCGGTTAATATCGCGCCATAGGCGGCGTCTTCAGCGAATCGAGAGCCGTAGAGTGCGAACAACTGTGCGCCGGCGGTCAGTAGCCCGACGTTCTCCGGATGCTGAATGATGAAGCCATCGACAATCAGCAGGTAGGCCGGCAGCCCTGCGCTGACGATCGCCGGATCATCTTGATTGAGAATCGCTGCAGAGAGCGTCTCCGCGGCCAGCCCGCCGACGAACGACGTACATCCACCGGCACCCAGCATCGCGGCGCCGGCCAGCAGCCCGGCGCCCCAGCCGGAGCGGCCATGAGATCGGTATGTCATCGGACTAGCGGGCATACCACGCCGGCCTCTCCGGTAGCTAAATCTTCTCCTTGATTCGCGCGGCCTTGCCGCTGCGATCGCGGAGATAGTAGAGCTTCGCTCGACGCACGTCGCCACGGCGTTTGATCTTGATATCGGCGACAACAGGACTGTGTGTCTGAAAAACTCGTTCCACGCCTTCACCGTGAGAGATCTTTCTGACGGTAAAGGATGAGTTGAGCCCGCGATTGCGCTTGGCGATAACCACGCCCTCGTAGGCCTGGAGCCGCTCCCGCTCCCCTTCCTTGACCCGGACCTGGACGATGACCGTATCTCCAGGGGAGAAGTCCGGGACGTCCGATTTGAGCTGCTCTTGCTCGAGTTCGCTGATTATCTTGGACATGGCTCTATCCTTAACTGCCTGTTGTATGCTTTTCGTCGTGTTCGCCGATAAATTCCTCGAGGAGCGTCTGCTCTTCGGGTGTTAACGTC
This sequence comes from Gammaproteobacteria bacterium, assembly GCA_036444815.1. Classification (GTDB taxonomy): domain Bacteria; phylum Pseudomonadota; class Gammaproteobacteria; order Steroidobacterales; family Rariloculaceae; genus SMWC01. The sequence goes on along the minus strand of JAZFPW010000220.1, from coordinate 8,729 downwards.
CTGTCCTCCAGCAGCCGCGGCCGCCTCAGCCAGGTTCTGCCGAGTGCCTGCTTCAGCCGCCAGCGTCGAATCGCGTCATGGTGCCCTTGAGTTAGGACCTCCGGTACGCCCAACCCATCGACGATCTCTGGGCGAGTGTACTGCGGATAATCCAGTAGTCCAGCCATAAATGACCCCTGCTGCGCAGAATCCTCGTGGCCGAGCACGTCCGCGAGGAGTCTGGCGACCGCATCGATAACGACCGCCGCTGCCAGCTCTCCACCACTGAGCACATAGTCGCCCACAGAAAGCTCCGCTGGCACCTCATTGTCGATAATTCTCTCGTCTAGCCCCTCATATCGCCCCGCTACCAGCAACAGCCCCGGGCTCCCGGCAAGCTCCCGAGCTAGCCCCTGGTCAAAGGGCCGGCCCTGCGCGCTAAACACGAACTCGCGGCTATTCGCCGGCAGCCCCAGGCGAGCGTGCCGTATCGCGTCACGCAGCGGCTCGTATTTCAGGATCATCCCAGGTCCACCGCCGTAAGGCCGATCATCCACGGTCCGATGGGGGTCCGAGACGAAATCCCGTGGCGAGATTTGTTCAATCTTCAAGAGGCCGCGTTCACAGGCCCTCCCCACGACGCCGTAACGGCCGACCGGCTCAACGATCTCAGGCAGCAGCGAGACGACGCTGATCTGAAACATTCCCCGCCACGATCCCCTAATAGTCCGACAAATTGCTAGAAGGTCGGATCCCAATCTACGACGATTAAACCCTGCTCCAGCCTCACTTCCCGCACCACTTTCTCCTGAACGAATGGAATCAACCGTTGGCGATCACCCTCGACGACCATGACGTCGTGGCCGCCGGTCTCGAATACGTAGTCCAGCCGCCCGAGCGTATCGCCCTCGGCCGTAACCACGGTTGAACCCTCCAAGTCCGTCCAGTAGTACTCCCCGGGCTCACAAGGCGCCAGCGCGTCACGCTCAACGGCTATCTCGGCCCCTACCAGGGCTCTTGCCTGGTCCCGGTCATCGATCGCCTTGAGCTTCGCCGCCACCGTGCGACCCTGCTTTCTACCGTCCTCAAGCTCGACCGTCTGCTCATCGTTACCACTGCGCAGAACCCACGTCTCAAACCCGACAATGCTCTCCCGAGGATCGGTGTACGAGTGAACTTTGAGCCAACCCTTGACGCCGAACAGGCCGCTGACCCGGCCCAGTGTCACGAGCTTGTGAGGCGCCCCGCTCACTGCGGATTCGACCGGGCTTCAGCCCGAACTAGGAAACCTCACTGCCTCGAGCCTGCTTCACCAGCTTGGCAACTCGGTCGGATAACTGTGCACCGCGCGAGAGCCAGTAGTCGGCACGCTCCAAGTCAACCTTCAGTTTGCGCTCGCCGCCTACTGCTATTGGATTGAAGTAGCCTAGACGCTCGATATATCGACCATCGCGGCGATTACGGCTGTCCGTCACGACGATGTGATAGAAGGGCCGCTGCTTCGCTCCACCTCGCGACAAACGGATACTGACCATAGCTCAAAACCTGTTGATTGACTGATCGACACGACCAAGACGACCGCTCGATGAGGCGCGGATTCTACCGTATTTGCCAGAGAAGTGAAGGCCGACGACCGCATGAGCCCCGGACCACGGTGATAACGCACCTGCGGCTCCGTGGGAGCCGGACCCAGCTATCCGAGCCCTGGCTTGGCCTAGCCAGCCCGATATATGGAAAATCGCTTAGTTATCAGAACGTCCGACTGGATGCTTGACACTCGCTCTGGCGTTCGTCCACTCTATGCCCATGTTCGGTAACAGGAGGGTCAACGTACTTGAGTGACGACGTCCCCCTAGGCCTTTTATTCGGCCTACTCATCGTTCTGCTCTTCCTCTCGGCGTTCTTCTCTAGCACGGAAACCGCCCTCATGCGCCTAAACCGCTACCGGTTGCGGCATCGGGCGAGGTCTGGCCTGCGGACTGCCCGCCTGACGGAAAGCCTCCTCGAACACCCCGACCGACTGCTCGGCCTCATCCTTCTCGGCAATAACGCGGCGAATCTCGCTGCCGCCGCAATCGTCACGGTAATCTCGATAAGGATCGGCGGCGAAAACGCGATCTTCGTGGGAACACTGATACTGACGTTTGTCGTACTGATTTTTGCGGAGGTCGCACCGAAAACCGTCGCGGCCAGGAACCCGTCCAGGCTCGCGCTTCCCGCTGCTTTGATCTATTACCCAATGATGAAACTGGCCTACCCGTTGGTGTGGTTCATCAACCTACTGGCCAACGGGTTATTGCGCCTATTCGGTTTTCATACCGATCGCGACAGTGGTCATGCGCTAGGAACAGCGGAACTGCGAACGGTCGTGACGGAAGCGAGCGCGCTGATACCGGCACGGCACCAGCGAATGTTGTTGCGCATTCTCGATCTAGAGGACGTCACAGTGGATGACGTCATGGTGCCGCGCCAGGAGATCGTCGGTATCGATCTCGATGAAGACTGGGACGAGAATCTGACGTTGATTCGAGACAGCGTCTATAGCCGCTTACCGGTCTTCCGCGACGATATCGATGAGATCGACGGTATCTTGCGCATAAAAGACATACACCGCGACCTCGCTGAGGGCACGTTGACCAAGAGCGTGCTGGCGGAAAAGACTCGTGAACCGTATTACGTGCCCGAGGGCACGCCCCTCAACACGCAACTGGCTAACTTTCAACGGCTCAAACACCGCGTGGCTTTGGTCGTCGACGAGTACGGGGACGTCCAGGGCTTGATCACCACTGAGGACATCGTGCGCGAAATCGTCGGAGAATTCGGCACGGATCATGGCCCGATTGAGCCGGAAATTCGTCGCGAGAGCGATGGCAGTTTCGTCGTCGATGCCAGTTCGAACATTCGTCAATTGAACCGACTGATGAATTGGAACTTGCCTACAGACGGTCCGAAGACGCTGAATGGGCTTATTGTCGAACGCCTGGAAACGATCCCCGAGTCAGGGACCGGGCTGACGGTGGCCCTTTACCCGATCGAGATTCTCGATACGACAGAACATGCGATCAAGAAAGTCCGTGTGTCCGTGCCTGCGAGCACCAGCGAGACGCAGTAGGAGCGCCCTTACCGGAACACCGCGTCCAGCGCCTCGCTCACCCGGTCGACGGCGATGATATCCATGCCCTCGATAGAGGTTCTCGGCCGGTTGGCGCTTGGCACGAGCGCCCTGTTGAAGCCGTGCTTCCGAGCCTCTGCCAATCGCTCCTCGCCAAAAGGAATTGGTCTGACCTCCCCGGTCAGGCCGATCTCACCGAATGCCACGAGATCTCCCGGCAACTCTCGCTCACGGAAGCTGGACAGCAAAGCCAGCGTCAGGGGTAAGTCTGCGGCCGTCTCCCCGATCTTCAGCCCGCCGACGATATTGGCGAAGACGTCGCTGTCGCCCATCGCAACTCCACAGTGGCGATGCAGAACAGCCAACAGCAAGTCCAGCCGGTGCGTATCCAGCCCCTGCGTCACGCGTCGAGGGTGACTACCCGTGTTCTGATCGACCAATGCCTGGACTTCGACGAGTAGGGGGCGGGTGCTCTCGTGTGTGACGAGGGTAATACTACCCGGCACGGGTTTCGTGCGGCGAGCGAGGAACATCGCCGATGGATTCTTCACTTCCTTGAATCCCTGCTCGGTCATCATGAAGAAGCCCACTTCATTGGCCGCGCCAAAACGGTTCTTCACGGCCCTGATAATGCGAAAACGGCTGCCGAGATCGCTTTGGAAGTAGAGCACCGTATCCACCATGTGCTCGAGGACGCGGGGGCCGGCCAGCACGCCTTCCTTGGTCACGTGGCCCACGAGCACCGTGGCGACAGCGCGGCTCTTCGCGAAGCGCACCAATCGGGCCGTACACTCGCGTAGCTGACTGACGGAGCCCGGCGCCGAGTCCAGCTGTTCGCTGAACAGCGTCTGAATCGAGTCGATGACCAGCACGCTCGGCGGCTCGGCTTCCAGCTGACTGACGATGGACTCTACGCTCGTCTCGGCGAGTACATCCACCGAAGCTCGGCTGACCGCCAGACGCTCCGCTCGCAGGGCGATCTGGTCCAGAGACTCCTCGCCCGTCACATAGCACGCACGTCGAGTCGCACTGACTCTCGCGACCGCACTCAGGAGCAGCGTCGACTTACCGATCCCCGGATCACCACCGATCAGCACCACAGAACCTGGGACCAGGCCGCCGCCCAGGACGCGGTCCAACTCGGCTGAGCCACTGCCGATACGTTCGACAGCGGTAACGTCCAGCCGGTCGAGACGAGTCAACGACGACGTTCCTGCTGGCGCGCTCGGTACCCGGGCCCCGTGGCCGATAACTCGGGTCTCGGCTAGCGCGTTCCAGGCGCCGCAATCCGGACATCGTCCCTGCCACTTCAGATGTTGGGCACCGCAGCCCTCACAGGTATAGATCTGCTTCGTTTTTGCCATATCCCGAGGATAGCACCTGACGAAGCGCCGGCTCATTCACAAGCTGCGAACGGGACCCGGATTCTCGCGGCGAAAGTGGGTCTAGGTCACAGGGGGAATCAGAGGAAGCTGGCATACTTTCGGTCTCTTCAGGACAGACTATGGCCGGTAACACAAAATCCTATCCATCCCTGGGCACGGCCGTACTGCTGGGCGCTCTCGCGTTAGGCGCGCTAAGCCTACCGCCGCTCGAACTAGTGCGGCGCGTGGACCGGGTCCTTTACGACTTGTGGTCTCGGACTGCAGCCCCGAGCGCGCCCGATGACATCGTCATCGTCAGCCTGGACGACCCGGCCTGGTACGAGTCACTGACCCGCATCGCCCTACAGCAGAACGTCCGGCTTCTTATCAGTACGCTCCCGGACCCGTCCGCTTACGGAGCGGACTCGGGCGCATTGGGCCCCGTGGCGATCGCGGCCGCAGGCTCCCAGCTGCTGCGTGAAACCGCCTGGACGCGGGGTGGGTACCTGTGGCCACAACCAGACTTCGATGGCGTTATTCGTCATGAACGCCCACTGATAGATGCAAGCTCACCCGTCCCATCGCTGGCGCTCGCCGGGAGTATCGCACTGCAAGACCCGGGGCAATTGTCTCTCGTGGGTCCCGAGGCAGGCGACTACAACGGTGCGCTGACGGTCGATGCCGAGGGACGCCGCTGGCTACGCTACTTCGATCGAGAGTCTTTTCAGAAGCTCACACCCGCCGAGGTCCTTGCAGCGCCTGAGGATCTCGAGGGCAAAATCGTGGTTGTGGGTCGAAACGCCGGGGAACATCACTCGACCCCAATCGGGACACTGACCACTCAGGAACTGCTGGCTCACGAGCTTGCCGGTTACCGGCTGAACAGCGCGGTGACGACCGGGATCGGAAGTCTCGCACTGGCCTGGGGGCTCGCAGTCCTCCTGATATTCGCCGCCCCCGTGCTTCGCCTCAGCGCGGCGGCGAGAACTGTGGTTCCGCTACTCGGAGCTGGGGTTCTACTAGCCGGGAGCGCGGCTGCGTTCATCATGGAAGGCCTCTGGTATCCGGCCGCAGGGCCGGCGCTACTCGCGCTAATGACCGGTGGCTACAGCGCCTGGGCTCAGAGGCGCCGGCCTGAGGCGGCGCCGAACACTCGCGCGGAACCGAAGCTTCAAGAGGCCAGGCGCTTGGCGGCAAGAGGCTCCGGTGTCGACGCCTGGCGCCTATACAAACAGCTACGCCCCGAGGCCGCGCAGGTTACGGAGCTCTACGAGCTCGGACGCAGTATGGAGCTGCGCGGAGAGCAGACCATAGCGTCGGATATTTTTCACCGGGTCTCCGAGATCGATCCGCTCTATCGAGACGTCTCTAGGCGCCTGCATCCCGCAGCCGAGAACGTCGACCTACCACCCGGCCAAGAAGAGACTCTTACGATGTTGGGCCGCTACCACTTATTGAAGAAGATCGGACGGGGCGCCATGGGCCTCGTCTACCTCGGCCGCGACCCCAAAATCAACCGCATGGTCGCGATCAAGACTATCGATCTCGCCAAAGAATTCGAATTGGAGGATATCGACGAAGTGCGCGAGCGCTTCCTGCGCGAGGCGGAGACTGCCGGTAGCCTGAGTCATCCAGACATCGTCACCATTTTCGACGCCGGCGAGGAGAAGAATATCGCCTACATCGCCATGGAGTTGCTGCGTGGCAGGCACCTGAGCGACTACACCCAGGTGGGCAAGCTATTGCCGGTTCCCACGACCATGGAACTCGTGGCTCGTGCGGCCAGAGCCCTGGACTATGCCCATCGCAACAACATCATCCACAGGGACATCAAGCCCTCCAATATTATGTATGATTCGGGCACGGACGCTTTGAAGCTGACGGACTTCGGCATCGCGAGGCTGATGGACGTCAGCCGCACTCGAACAGGAATCGTTCTCGGGACGCCTTCATTCATGTCTCCCGAGCAGTTGGAAGGGAAAAATGTGAGCGGGCACTCGGACTTATTCGCGCTGGGCGTTAGTCTCTACCAGTTACTGACTGGCCACCTGCCGTTCCGAGGAACGTCCATGACCGAGCTCATGTTCGTGATCGCGAACGAACCCCACCGGCCCGTCACGGCGGTCCGACCAGATCTCCCCGGCCGCATAGACATCATTCTGGACAAAGCGCTGGCGAAGAAACCGACGGACCGTTTCGCATCCGGCGCCGATATGGCCCACTCACTCCGCGACATCGCTACTCAGGCAGCCTAGCGTTTACGGGATCTGGTAAGCCGAGATGAGCATGAAAGGGAAACTCGCTCACGTGGAGATCACGGACACCGGTAGAGTCAGAGACCACAATGAAGACTCGATCGGCGCGATCCACGATATCGGCTTGTGGGTACTGGCCGACGGCATGGGTGGCTACAATGCGGGTGAAGTTGCCAGCGGCATCGCCGTTAAGACAATCCTCGATCTGGTCCGGGAGGCGTGCCAGCGAGAGGATCGCGCTGACGTCAATTCCGACGGTTATATGCGGCAGACGATCGTGCTACGAGACGCGATTCTTCGCGCCAACAAGATCATCAACCAGACCGCCCAGTCCCAACCGCAGTGTGAGGGCATGGGCACGACACTCGTCGCTTGCCTGTTCTTCGACAACCGCATCTCGATCGCGCACGTCGGCGACTCCCGACTTTACCGGATGCGGCGCAACCGCTTCGAACAGATCACGATGGACCATTCGTTGCTGCAAGAGTTGGTCGACCGGGGATTCTATTCTGAAGAGGAGGCTCAGCGCGCGACCAATCGAAACTACGTCACACGAGCTCTCGGCGTGGATTCCAACGTCGACGTAGAGATCCAAGAGGTCGACGTGGAGAAAGGCGACTACTACCTGCTCTGCTCAGACGGGCTGCCGGACATGGTCGAGGACGAAGACATACACTTAACGATCAGTACGTTCGACAATAAAATTGCTACAATCGGCGAGCAATTGGTCAAGCTTAGCAACGACAATGGAGGCCGAGACAACATCTCGGTGATTCTGATTGCCGTTAAAAGTTTGTTCCCGGCTGGCGCGGGACTACTGCATAAAATTCGTCACATATTCGGATAATCGGGATACTAACGATGGCACGTTTAATTCTCAGTTTAGATGGGCAAACCCTGGCTGAGTACAACATGATCAAGGAACGCTACACGATCGGCCGTCTTCCCGATAACGACATTCGGGTCGATAACGCCGCAGTTAGCGGCCACCATTCGTTGATCATCAATATCTTGAACGACTCGTTCCTCGAGGATCTGAACAGCACGAACGGCACCTACGTTAACGGCAAGTTGGTCAAGAAACATGCGCTGCAGCACGGGGATGTGATTACGGCCGGGCACCATCAGCTGTGTTACGTGGACGACCAGGCGGACGCCTCACCGCTGGATGAGTTCGAGAAGACGATGGTCATCGAGCCCAGCCGCCAAATGGAAAAACAAATCGCCAAGGCTACTCAGGCAGTCGATGAGGTGGCCACTACCGAAGTGCCGTCCGCAGCGGCCGTGGCCCCGGCTCAGGACTTGCTCGACAAGGGCTTCGCACCGGAAAAGACCCAGGCGTTAGACGTGGCTGGCCGGCCCATGCTGCCGCAGGCCAAACTTCAGGTCTTGTCGGGGACCTTCGCAGGGCGGGAGCTGGAGCTTATCAAAGCCCTCACGACCCTCGGCAGCCCGAAGGTCCAGGTCGCGGCCATTACGCGTCGGGCCGAGGGCTTTTACATTGTCCACGTCGAGAGCGGCAAACTGGATAAATATCCACGGGTCAACGGCCAGGATATCGGCGCGCAGGCGCGGAAGCTGGACGACAACGATGTCATCGAGCTCGCCGGTGTGAAAATGGGCTTCTTTCTCTCCTAGCTTCGATCTGTATCAGCTAGAAACGCCTTCACCGTAGGCCTCTGCTACGAGATTCTCGAACTTCGTGAACTCGCCCATAAAAGTCAAACGGAACTCCCCCGTGGGACCGTTGCGCTGCTTGCCGATGATGATGTCGGCAATTCCCTTACGCGGCGTGTCCCTGTCATAGACCTCCTCCCGATAAATAAAGAAGATCACGTCCGCATCCTGCTCGATTGCACCTGATTCTCGCAGGTCGGACATGACAGGCCGCTTGTCCGTGCGCTGCTCTACGCTGCGATTCAGCTGAGATATCGCGATGACAGGCACGTTCACCTCTTTGGCGAGCGCCTTGAGAGAGCGCGATATCTCTGAGATTTCGGTCGCACGATTCTCCTTAGT
>JAZFPW010000219.1:0-2300 GCA_036444815.1 Gammaproteobacteria bacterium | reverse complement strand
TGCACTCGCCTGAGTGTTTTTCAACAGCCTGCTAGAGCCTATGGCGAGGAGTTTTCGTGAAGACTGGTGCTACTGCCATTGATACGCCGCGGGCCGGTTCGCTCCGGGTAGCGGTAGCAGCCGGTGAAGCCTCCGGGGATGCGCTTGGTGCGGGGCTGATCGAAGCACTCCGAAAGCGCTCACCAAAAGCACAGTTTTTCGGCATTGCCGGTCCGGGAATGATAGCCGCAGGCTGTGAGCCCTGGTATCGGACTGAGGAGCTGTCGGTAATGGGACTTGCCGAAGTTCTCAGGCATCTGCCTCGGCTGCTGAGATTACGACGCCAGTTTATCGGCCGTTTACGAGCCGCGCGGCCGGATGTCTTCGTCGGCATCGATTCACCGGACTTCAATCTGCCCGTGGCGGGGGCCCTGAAGAAATTCGGCGTCCCGACGGTACAGTACGTCAGCCCACAGGTGTGGGCCTGGCGGCAGTCCCGAGTTGCGGGTATTCGTGACGCGGCCGATCTGGTCCTTTGTGTGCTGCCGTTCGAGGCGGAGTTCTATCAGACGCATGACGTGAATTCCGTCTTCGTCGGCCATCCGCTGGCCGATCAGGTGCCTGTTGAGGTTGATGCTAGGGACGCGCGGCGAAGTCTAGGGCTACCGGCCGCTACGCCGATTCTGGCAGTGCTGCCGGGGAGTCGGTCTGCCGAGGTGTCGCGGCTGGCGCGGCCGTTTCTGGAGACCGGGAAGTGGTTGCAGCAAAGACGCCCGGGGCTGTGCGTCGTCGTCGCACTCGCAAACGATGCGACTCGTGACCGGTATATTCAGGCGACTGGCGGAATCGAACTGGACCCGCCGCCGCGCCTCGTCGTAGGCCGGGCTCGAGAAGTCATGGCGGCTTCCGACGTCGTGCTCACCGCTTCGGGCACGGCGAGTTTGGAGGCGACCTTGCTCAAGCGCCCGATGGTCGTAGCGTATATCATCTCCCGATTGACCCATCGGTTGCTCAGAGTTTTAGGGTTGAACAAGCTCGAACACTTCTCTTTGCCGAATCTGTTGGCGGGCAGGGAGCTGGTCCCGGAGTATCTGCAGGCACAGGTTTGCCCGGCCGTTATGGGGCCGGCACTTGAGAGATACTTGGATCATCGCGGGGAGTCCGAAGACTGGCGCGACGCTTTTTCGGCTATTCATCAGCAGTTGCGACGCGGCGCAAGCGACGGCGCGGCTGAGGCGGTGCTGAGCCTGCTCGGTGAAAAGGCGGACGGGCGCTAGTGGTCCTTGTTGGACAACTAGTGTCCCGTCCTACCAAGCGACAGCTTCTAGTAAATTTTGACAGTCGCTCGTGGGTTGCCGGTGTGGATGAAGCCGGACGTGGACCGTTGGCCGGGCCCGTGGTGGCGGCCGCAGTCATCCTGGACGAAGCGAATCCAGTGGCTGGCCTGAGGGATTCGAAGTGCCTGACCGCACGCCAGCGTGTGCGACTCGCTCGCGCCATACGCCAGCGTTCCTACGCGTTCGCTCTAGCATTCGCCGGCCCGGACGAGATCGATGAGATCAATATCCTGCAAGCATCATTACTTGCGATGGAGCGCGCCGTCCTGCGCCTACGGATCATGCCCGATCACGTCCGGGTAGATGGCAACCAGACCCCGGCCTTCCGAGGAGTCGCGCGTGAGTTCGAGGTCGAGCCTGTCGTGAGAGGCGATCAAACTGTCGCGGCAATCAGCGCGGCATCGATCCTTGCAAAAGTCTGCCGCGACCGGTTGATGCGACGCTGGCACCGCCTCTACCCGCTGTACGGGTTCGATCGAAATAAAGGTTATCCGACGCCGGGGCACCTGAGCGCTTTGGAGCAATTCGGCCCATCGCCTATTCACCGGCAGAGTTACGCGCCTGTGTACCGGGCGCAAGAGAAGCGCCGCGCATGATGAGTCCAACGGCTCGGTTCGTTCACCTTCGAGTTCACAGTGAGTACTCGCTGGAAGACAGTGTGCTGACAATGCCGGGGCTGCTGGAGCAGACGCTTCAGCTGGACATGCCGGCTGTCGGTCTGGCGGATCAGAGCAACGTCTTCGCGACGGTCAAGTTCTACCGCGAAGCCGTGAAACGAGGCATAAAGCCGATAGTCGGTGCGGACGTTTGGATTGCAGCAGCAGCAGAGGACCGAGACCCTAGCCGGCTGACGCTGCTGTGTCTCGATGAGGAAGGGTTTCGCAACCTCAGCCGTCTGCTGACATTGAGCTACTCTGACGGTCGCTATCTCGGCCGCGCGCTCGTGCTTAAAGAATGGCTCGAGCCGGACAAGTTAGCCGGGCT
>JAZFPW010000218.1:0-3721 GCA_036444815.1 Gammaproteobacteria bacterium | reverse complement strand
TAGACGGAATCAGCGAGTTAAGGGACGAGTCCGATAAAGACGGGATGCGCGTCGTGATCGAGCTGCGTCGCGGAGAACTCTCCGACGTCGTATTGAACAACCTTTATAAACAAACCCAGCTACAGAGTGTGTTCGGCATCAATATGGTCGCACTCGTGGATAGACAGCCCAAGCTGCTTTCGCTCAAGGAGTTCCTCGAGGCGTTCATCCGTCATCGTCGAGAAGTCGTCACTCGTCGGACGCTTTATGAGCTTCGGAAGGCGCGGGAACGCGCACACGTGTTGGAAGGGCAGACGATCGCGTTGGCGAATATCGATGCGGTCATCGAACTCATTAAGGCCGCCGCGTCGCCCGCTGAAGCTAAAGTGGGATTGACCGAGCGTGAATGGGCTCCGGGGGCCGTCGTCGATATGCTGCGACGCGCCGGCGCTGACGCGACGCGACCGGAAGGTTTAGCGGAAGCTTTCGGCTTAACCGCCGCCGGCTATCGCCTCTCTGAGGTTCAAGCGCAGGCCATATTGGATCTCCGTCTGCACCGGCTGACGGCCCTCGAGCAGGATAAAATACGTAAGGAATTCAGCGAGTTAGTGGAAAGCATTTTAGATTATCAGAAAATCCTCGAAAATCCCGAAACGTTGCAAGGCGTGATCCGCGAGGAGCTCAAGGAGATTCGTGAGCGCTATGCCGACCCGCGGCGAACGGAGATCGTCGAAGACTATGCCGATCTCACGATCGAGGATCTGATACCAGAGGAGGACGTCGTCGTGACGGTGTCCCACGGCGGTTATGCCAAAGCTCAGCCGGTAGCGGCGTACCAGGCGCAACGCCGAGGTGGGCGCGGCCGAGCTGCCGCACGGGTCAAGGATGAGGATTTTATCGATCAACTATTCATCGCGAATACTCATGACACGCTGTTGTGTTTCTCTAGCAGAGGAAAAGCATACTGGCTCAAGGTCTATCAAGTTCCGCAAGCGGGCTCGGGTTCGAGAGGACGACCCATCGTCAATCTATTGCCGTTGGAGGAAAACGAGCGCATCAACGCGGTCGTGCCGATAAAGGAATACGCAGACAACCAGCACGTCATCTTCGCGACCAAACAGGGTACGGTTAAGAAGACGCCCCTGAGCGCGTTCTCCCGACCTCGCGCAAACGGCATCATCGCCGTCGAGCTGCGCGAGGACGATCGCTTGATCGGGGCGAGTATTACGCTCGGAGACCAGGACGTCATGCTGTTTGCCCGTTCAGGAAAAGCGATTCGATTCGCCGAAGCCGACGTTCGATCCATGGGCAGAACTGCCGCCGGCGTTCGTGGCCTTCGGTTGGGCGGCTCTAATGACGAGGTCATTGCGCTGAGCATCCCGGACAAAAATCTCATGCTCATCGCCACAGAGAACGGCTATGGCAAGCGGACACCGCTGGACGAATTTCCGGTACAGGGTCGCGGTGGACAAGGCGTTATCGCTATTCAGACTTCGGATCGTAATGGCCGTGTCGTCGGTGCGCTGCAAGTCTCGCAAGACGACGAGATCATGCTGATCAGTTCCGCCGGTACGCTCGTAAGGACACCGGCCGCGGAAGTTTCCGTGATGGGTAGAAACACGCAAGGAGTTCGTCTAATCCGCCTCGACAAAGGCGACAAGCTGGTCGGATTAGAGCGTGTGGAGGTCTTACCGGAACAGGAGCCTGGCTGACGGCGTGCTTCGCACACGGAGTGAGACCCGATGGATCGCGTTTATAACTTCAGCCCAGGTCCCGCTGTCTTGCCGCCACAGGTCATGGAACAAGCTCAGGCAGAATTCCTTGACTGGAACGGCACGGGCATGTCGGTTATGGAAGTGAGTCACCGCAGCGCCGAGTTTATGGAACTCGCAGCGCAGTCGGAGGCGGATCTGCGGGAACTGTTCGAGATTCCGGAGAACTATAGAGTCCTATTCCTCCAGGGTGGTGCGACGCTACAGTTCGCTGCGGTACCTCTAAACCTGGCGACACCGGATCAGGTCGCCGACTACGTCGTGACCGGGAGTTGGGGTAAGAAGGCCAAGACAGAGGCGTCGCGTTTCGTTCAGGTCAATGTCGCTGCCGATGCCGCGGTCAGTAACTACACGACCGTGCCTGACCCGACAACCTGGCAGATCTCCGCCAACGCAGCTTATTTGCATTGCACGCCTAATGAGACGATCGGCGGCGTAGAGATGCACAGCATCCCGGACGTATCCGAGGCCCCCCTCGTAGCGGATATGTCGTCGACGTTATTGTCGAGGCCGATCGATGTAAGCCGCTTCGGCCTCATCTACGCCGGGGCTCAGAAGAATATCGGGCAGGCTGGCTTGACCGTCGTCATCGTGCGCGAAGATCTGCTCGGACACGCAGTCGCGCAAACGCCTGGTGTTACGGACTATCGCGTCATGGCAGATACGGATTCGATGTGGAATACGCCGGCGACGTTCGCGTGGTACATGGCGAGTTTGGTATTCAAGTGGTTGAAGGCGCAAGGTGGGCTCGTAGCGATGGCGCAGCGCAACGATGCCAAGGCGGCCAAGCTCTACTCGGCGATCGACGCTTCGGGCTTTTATACGAATCCTGTCGATGTGAAATACCGATCCCGAATGAATATTCCATTCACGTTGCCGGATGCGGCGTTGGATCCAATCTTTCTCGCAGAGTCAAAAGCGGCTAGCTTGACTAACCTTAAGGGCCATCGGTCGATCGGTGGTCTCCGTGCCAGCATCTACAATGCGATGCCCGAAGCCGGTGTAGACGCGTTGGTCGCGTTCATGTCGGACTTCGAGGCTAAACACGGCTGAGTGACATGAAAGAAAGTTTCAGAATTTTGACACTCAACAATATCGCGAGTCAGGGTTTAGATCGCTTGCCCCGCGAGCGCTATGAGGTGGACGCGGCAGTAGCCGATCCCCACGCAATCCTGCTGCGCTCGCACGATATGCATGGCATGGAGATACCGGCCAGCCTGTGTGCAGTAGGTCGCGCCGGCGTGGGAGTGAATAACATTCCCGTCTCGAAGCTGAGCGAGCTGGGCATACCCGTATTTAATTCGCCGGGCGCGAATGCCAACGCAGTGAAAGAGTTGGTCATCGCGACCATTCTTCTTGCGGCGCGAAATCTGGCCACTGCGTGGGACTATGTGCGCAACCTGGAAGGAACGGATGAAGATATCGCACGCGCCGTCGAAGCCGGTAAGAAACAATTCATCGGCTTCGAGTTGCCGGGACGCACGCTCGGCGTAATCGGCCTTGGCGCGATCGGTGTCGAAGTTGCCAATGCGGCGTTAGAACTGGGCATGAGCGTGATCGGCTACGACTCGAAGATTACCGTCGAGCGGGCATGGCAACTCTCGTCCGGTGTAGAGCAGGCAGCCGATTTGGACGAGCTGTGTTCGCGCGCCAACATTCTGACCAGTCACGTACCGTTCAACGATAGTACACGGGGATTGCTGAGCCGAGAGCGACTGGCGCTTCTGCCAAAAGGCGCGGTCGTCTTGAATTTCGCGCGCGAAGGTATCGTTGACAGGGAAGCGTTGATCGCGGCGATCGACGCGGGCGCCATCAGCACGTACGTCACCGATTTTCCGTCGCAGCTGCTGATCGGCCATGACAACGTCATATGCTTGCCTCATCTCGGCGCTTCGACCCGAGAAGCCGAGGAGAACAGCGCCGTGATGGTGGTTGATAATCTGCGGGAGTTCCTGGAGAACGGCAACATC
>JAZFPW010000217.1:0-2772 GCA_036444815.1 Gammaproteobacteria bacterium | reverse complement strand
TCCTGCATTTTGGTGTCTGTGATGTGGTGCGCTCCGGCGGTTCGTTATTGTGGTCCGCCAGGGACACACTCGATACGGCGGTCATTCTACGTCAGGCCCGGTAGCGATGGGAATACCAGCGCCGTGCTGGACGTTCGGTGCGCACCGTCTCGACTCGCTTGCGCTCCCGAGGTGCTCTTGCAAGAATGCCACGAGTCGAAAGTCCCCAATAGAGCGACATGTGCAGGAACCAGAGCCGCATCGATTCGTGCGAAATCGAACCATCAAAACGCTAGCTTGCACGGTATCGCTGACGCTACTTGTCCTGTCCGGCATCGCCCGGTCTGACTGGCCCGAGCGCCCCATCACTCTGGTCGTGATGTACGCCCCGGGAGGCGGGACGGATATTGTGCTGCGCGCGGTCGCGGCCGAGATGGCCGCCGCGACGGGTTGGCGGATCAACGTTCAGAATCGGCCGGGCGCCGCCGGGGCGCTGGCGACACGCTACGCGCTGAACAGACCCAATGACGGCTATACGCTCCTCGGTGCATCGAGTTTCAACAAATATGCTCGAATCGGCGGCGGGGGCAACTCCCGCTCGTGGACCGATTGGTACTATATGCAGGCGGCGGCCGCGCTCGGCAGTTGGGCTGTCCGGCCCGATTCGCCGTTCAAGACGTTCGCGGATGTCGTTGCCGCAGCCAAGTCGAACCCGGGACAGCTGACGATTTCTACATCCGGGGCCGGTGGGCAGTGGCACGAACTGGCAGCGGTCGTCGCTCAGTCCGCCGGAATCGAACTCAGATATGTGCCCTATGGCAGCGGGCAGCAGGCGACGTTGGCTGGTCTCAACGGTGAGGTCGATATCGCCGGGGGCGGCGTGCACGAACACATTCAATTCGTCGATACCGGCCAGCTTATCTCGCTGCAGCAGTCCGGCCTGACGGAGATAAGGACCGCCAGCGGCAAGGTCATGCCGACGCTCGCGAGCATGTTGCCGGGAGTCCGGGAGCAGTTGCCGCCCAACGGTACTTACAACCTCGGCATCCGGCGCGACACGCCTTATGAGATCATCCGTCAGGTCGAAGCCGCGTTCAGTGCGGCGGTGCGCTCCGATGCTTTCCAGCGGATGGTGGCGCAGCGATATTTCGTGGCGGACCTGATGGTCGGCGATGCGGCTGACCGACGCGCGGCCGAACTGGAGACGATCTCCGCGGCGACGTTTACACGACTGAATATTCCCGGCGCGAGAAGCGCTGCGGAATTGGGCTTACCCGATCCTGAGGACTTCGATCGGTGGTGGCCGCCACAAGGCTATGAGCCGCTGACGGATTCCGAGTTTTAAGTAGAATTACGATCGATCAAATCGGGGCCGCAGGCGCTAACCGGCTCTCCTCCTGAGTTGAGCCCATCCGTATGACCGAACACGACACAGCCCATCCAGACCCGGATCGAATCCCCAGCGGAGATCCGGAGTTCGCCGGCGAGGAGGAGACCGCCGGCCAGGCGACGCCGGGCAAGGATCTAGGCAGCGCCTGTGTGATCGGCGCGTTGTCGATAGCCGTCATCGTCATGTCGCTTCGTCTGGACATACCGGGCAGCGTATCTACCGCACCTGGACTGTTGCCATTCGTTACAAGTCTTACGCTGCTGTTAATGGCGGTCGGCCTCGGTGTCCGGGCGGTACAAGCGGGCGGTGCCCGGGGCTTCGTCAGCGCATCTCGACGAGCGTCCGAAGCCTACCTGTCCAGCGAAGAAGGCCGTCGCTCCCTGTTGTTGATCGCGATTATCGTCGCCTACATCTTGCTGGTCGGGATCATCAACTTCGACCTGAGGCTACCGACACCTGTATTCGTATTTCGACTCAGCAGCTACGAGGTCATCTCGATCGCCGTAGTTACTGCGATCATGAAGCTGTTCTGGAAGGCGTCGTTGACTCGCTGTTTCCTCGTGTCCCTGATAACGATCGAGGTGCTGGCCGCAATCTTTCGCTATGGATTCGGCATCATCATGCCGGAGTCCTTCTAGGGCGCCGGCATGGAAGTCTGGCCACAAGTCCAGGAGCAACTGCTCTATATCGCATCGACGCCGATGCTCTGGGTCGCCTGTCTCGGCGGCGTCACGCTCGGGATACTCTGGGGGGCG
This sequence comes from Gammaproteobacteria bacterium, assembly GCA_036444815.1. Classification (GTDB taxonomy): domain Bacteria; phylum Pseudomonadota; class Gammaproteobacteria; order Steroidobacterales; family Rariloculaceae; genus SMWC01. The sequence continues at coordinate 648 of JAZFPW010000217.1, read as the reverse complement.
ATGCCCGGCCTGTCCACGACGATGGCGATGACGCTACTGATCGGCTTAACGGTAGGAATGTCCCAGTCCGTCGCCATCATTTTCATGATCGGGGTCTATACCGGCAGCGTGTTCGGCGGTGCGATCTCGGCAGTACTGATTAATATCCCGGGCACGCCCGACGCGGTTCCAACGATGATAGAAGGATACGCGCTCGCGAAGCGGGGCGAAGGCGGGCTCGCCCTCGGTACGGCTATCTCAGCGTCATTTCTAGGGAATTGGGTCGGCATCATTCTGCTCATTGCCTTTATCCCGGCCGTCCTGTTTCTCGCGCTTCAGTTTCGGTCCTGGGAGATGTTTCTACTCTCGGTCTGGGGTATCGCTATCTGCGGGAGCATGTCTTCGACGGATGCGCCGCTGAAGGGATGGATCTCCGGATGGCTCGGCCTCATGGTGTCGTTTATCGGCCTGGAGGCTATCCACGGTGTTCCCCGTTTTAGTTTCGGCTCGTTTAACCTCGCCGATGGTGTCAGCTTTATTCCGGTATTGATCGGCTTGTTCGGCCTGGCTGAGATTCTCAGAGTCTTGCCGCAGAAAGCCCCACCGGCCATCCCGTCGGATGTCGGTCGCGTGCTTCCGTCCCTAGGGTCCTTGGTCAAGTATCTTCGG
>JAZFPW010000216.1:0-3205 GCA_036444815.1 Gammaproteobacteria bacterium | reverse complement strand
GGCTTCCTGGCAGCATGGCCGGTCAACTGGTGGCTCATCAAGCGCGATCTGAAGAAGTGCCATTGAGCCAATGACCACAGAGACGAGCTTTACACCCCTCGGCGACGAAGAGCAGGCGTTACATTGGGTCGGGATCGCGACTGAGAAGGCTCCGCATGAGGCGTATATTTCGATCTTCAAGATCAGGACCAATGTTTTGGAAGATGCCGTTTTGGAGCAACCGGACTTCGTCGAGCTGCGTAGCAGGCTGGGGTTTAGTACGTAGCCCGCGACAGCGGACGTTCACGATTTAGGTCACCATTCTGATTGACAGCGCGACGGTGCGGAGACCAACGCGAAGGAAAATGTCGAACATGGGGCAGGAAGGTCACAATCACAGCCACACCGGCAATGAGCGCCGCGTGTTCCTGGCGATGCTTCTAACCGGAAGCTTCATGATCGCGGAAGTGGTTGGCGGCATCATGTCGGGCTCCCTGGCGCTATTGTCCGATGCCGGTCACATGCTAACCGACTTCGTGTCTCTTACCCTTGCCTGGTTCGCGTTCCGCTTGGCACGCCGGAAGGCCGATATTCGCCGCTCATACGGCTATCACCGCTTTCAGGTGGTTGCCGCATTCGTCAACGGCCTGACCCTCTTCGTCATAGCCGGCTGGATCACGGTGGAAGCGGTGCGGCGCCTAGCCGATCCGATCGAAGTCCTGGCTGGGCCTATGTTGGTGATTGCGGTGCTGGGCCTGCTGGTCAACGTGGCCGTCTTCGCGATCCTTCAGACCGGTGACCGCGACAACTTGAACATGAGAGGTGCGGCACTCCATGTCATGGGCGACATGCTGGGGTCTGTGGCGGCCATCGCAGCGGCGCTAATCATCCTGTGGACGAGCTGGATGCCCATTGACCCGATTCTGTCAGTGGGGGTTGCGGTGCTGATTCTCCGAGCCGCCTACACGATTATGCGCAAGTCCGGACACATCCTGTTGGAAGGAACACCGGAGAACGTCGATCCATCGGACCTGTGCGATCGACTGAAAGGCGCAGTACCTCAGGTTACCGATGTGCACCACGTTCACATCTGGTCACTGATAAACGAGAGGCCGGTCGTGACGCTGCATGCGGTTTTGGCAGACGGTGCAGATCAGGACGAAGCCCTGGTCGCCATCCACCGAGCGCTCGAAGGGTTATTCGGATTATCGCACGCGACGGTCCAATTAGAACGAAAGCAATGCCCTGACATACGACCAAAGACGAAGGACTGAACGTCTGCTTATGGCCGAACGGACATTCAGCCCGGGAGCCTGGCCTGTTTCCGGGAGATTTCACCTGATTTTCGGCCATCTCGTGGCTAGATATGGGTAGAATCGGGCCACAAGAAACTCGAGGGGGACAGGCACTTATAGTCCAAGAGTGTCGTGTCGTGATAAGACCGAACCAGAGGCAATCGTGATGGACAACGTAATCTACGTAGACTTTTCGAGACAAAAGCAATTCGATGATTTCGTCAGCAGGAGATTAGACGAGGGGAAGATTACAGACGCCGATCTACGCCGAGCCGTGAGCAACCGGGCAGAGAAATGGCGATCGTGGCTAGTGCCCGGGGTCGACATCAAGGCCGAGAACATTGCTTTAACTCTAACCGACCTCCCCGAAGACGTCAGGGAAGCCGCTCGCCCCGAGATACAGCAGTGGATGGCCGAACAACTCTCCGCGTGGTTCAAAGAAGCAGGCATGGACGCGACAAACGAAGTGATAGGTCTCGCTATTGGTCAGGCGGCCATACGCCAGAGGGCGCGCGAGTACGGAATAATATCTCTCTAGGCCACCTGAGAGCCGGCGACGTTTGAAAGGTGAGTCGCATCGTGCGACCAAGGATCGCCGAAGTATGCGAATGACCGTATGGCTGAAAGGAGATATTCAGCGACGACAGATAAACGATGCGAGGTCAGGTCATGATATTCGCGAGAGGCATATTTATTTCAGCCGTGATTCTGATGGCGACTCAGCCTGCTTTGGGGCATCACAGTCCGATTGCATTCGACGGTAATAAAGTTGCAACAGTCTCGGGAATCGTCACCCGATTCGATTTTAAGAATCCTCACGTCTACATCTACCTCGAGTCCACAACTGACGCCGGCGGCGCGGTCCCGTGGGAAGTGGAATCGGACTGGATGACCGAGTTAAGCCGGCTCGGTTGGACCGCCGATTCTCTGCAGCCGGGAGACTACATCGTGGTCGAAGCTCATCCCGCAAGGGATCCGCAGCGCCACTATATGAACTTGATCTCGCTCGAGAAGCAGGACGGCACGGTTCTCACGTCGTGGGATCTGAGACCGGAGGCTGAGCCACCGGCCGAAGCTCACGCCGTCAGCATCGCTGGCAGATGGCTGCCCGAGCGGGACTTTCCGCGTTACTTCGAGCTGACGGCCCGGCACGCCAACGAGAAGGGCCGAGCGGCGCTGGAATCATTCACCGTAACCGAGAATCCGGGAGTCCGGTGTGTTCCTCACCCCATACCGCAGCGGCTGGGGAATCCACACGTGAATGACATTGAGGTGTTTGATGATCGAGTCATCATCACAGCCGAGACCGAGAGTGAGCCGAGAATCGTCTACCTGGACGGACGCGGGCATCCCGAGAACGGCGAGCCAACGTCACGTGGCCATTCCATCGGACACTGGGAAGGCGACGTCCTGGTCGTCGAGACGACGCAGTTTGCGCCCCATCGCAGCGGCAATGGACGAGGTATCCCATCGGGCGCGCGAAAGCAGCTTCTGGAGAGATACCGGCTGAACGGGGATGGCACTAGACTGATTGTCGACTACATTCTGGAAGATCCAGAGTACTTGACCGAACCGCTCGTTGACGCGTTCGGGTGGCAATACGCGCCGCATATGGATCTAGTCCCATTCACTTGTGACCTTGAAGTCGCCAGACGTTACTTGGGTGAGGATAACTAGATGCTGGCCATCGCAGGCGAATGTCCGCTTTCTCGAAAGCAGACGTCCAGGATGTACGTATTCGGATCGTGCTGGTGCGCATAGCCACCGTTGAGATAATTCCGGGTCGCGTTTATGCGACTATCCTGTCATACGAGTACGACCGATAGGGGAGCCGCAATGAGAATAAACAGTGTCGCTTGGCGGAAAGAGGGCGTGGTCGTGCTGGCGGTCTTATCGGTTACGTCGTTTGGGCCGGCTCACGCACAGTTGCC
>JAZFPW010000215.1:0-2654 GCA_036444815.1 Gammaproteobacteria bacterium | reverse complement strand
ATATTCCGGCACAGACTCTCGGCCTCCTCCAGATAGTGCGTGGTCAGGATGATCGTCATGCCACGTTCGTTGAGCTCGCGCATCAGCTGCCACATGGAGCGACGGATCTCGATATCCACACCGGCCGTGGGCTCATCCAGCATCAACAAACGCGGCTCATGCACGAGCGCCCGGGCGATCATCAGGCGGCGCTTCATACCGCCCGACAGCGTCCGTGCGATATCGTCGCGCCGATCCCAAAGATACAGCGCCCGTAGATACTTCTCTGTGCGAGCCATGGCGAGCCGGCGCGGCACGCCATAGTATCCGGCCTGATTGATCAGTATGGTCGCGCACGTCTCGAAGACATTAACGTTAATTTCCTGCGGGACGACACCGATACAGGCCTTGGCCGCATCCCGGTAAAGATCGAAGTCTCGGCCGAACACGCTGATTTGGCCGCTGGTCTTGTTGATCAGAGACGTAATGATGCCGATGGCAGTCGTCTTGCCGGCACCGTTCGGCCCTAGCAGGGCGAAGAAGTCACCAGCCTCCACCGTCAGGTCGATGTTCTTCAACGCCTCCAGGCCGTTCGCATAGACCTTGCGCAGTTGTTTGATAACGAGTGCGTCCAGCTTAAACGTCCTCCGTGCTGCCAATCGCGGCGCCAGAATACGCGACGCCCGATTCTACTCGGCGAGTCCGAGAATAACGTGATTTCGCGGACGGCGCTGACGGCCGGTTGGCGTGATCGATTGCTAAGGCAGCGAACGTAAGGACATGGCGTGGCGGGCTGGGCGGACGGACGCGTCCGGATGCAATGCGATCAATCTTAATGCCCGCGGCATCTCAGTCTCTGTCCGGTTGATCAACGTTGCCCACAGGCTTCGAGCGCGTGGGAACGCACAGCTCAACAAGTTCGGCGTGCCTGCCAAGAGTGGTAACTCCGAGAGCGCGACGGTGCGCAGTCGGCGGGTCGCGCCCACGGAGAGCCTGAGGAACATGCGGGCCTGAAAATCGCGTTGACGACTCATGTTCCATGCGCTGTGAAGTACGGCCTGCGTGAGTGCCTGCAGGCTTTGGTCCAGAACATTCCGGAATAGGACCAGATGTTCGCGGGTCGTCGTCAGGTTGTTCAAATCGAGGATGAACAACGATCGCGGAAATTCGGCCACGACCTCGAGCGCAGTGGAAGAGAGTTCGCGCAGTGTCCTGGCGCTTCGCGCCGGTAGACCCAGGCAGTCGCCGCCGGCGCGGGCAGCGGCTCGGAGGTAGATCAGGAACAGCAGATTGAGCTCTTGTATTTCTTCGAGTTCGGTCGAATCGGGAGGGTTATAGGGCATCATCTAGGGTCCATTTTGACGCAGATTAACCATATATGGTCCTACCGTACCATATATGGTAATTCTAGGCTAAGATTCAGTATCTGGACGTTTCACGGGAAAAGCCCGAGGGGACCCCCGCGGTGAGAGCAACAGACAACCGATATCGCGGCGAACGTGCCCGTTTCGAACTTGCGATGCGCATGATTCAGCATGAAGCCCGAACCGGAACGATTCGCTACTTTACCGACTTAAGCGACGATCGCATCCGCAAGCTCTATACCAGCTATTTCAAGTACAACGAGGCGACGCCGGTAAAACGCCGTCGCGGCAAATCGCCGACTCAGATCGCACCACTTATTCAGACACCCGATCGGACGCTGGAATCCGGTGTCTTCGTCTGCCTGCTGCGCGCGAACGGCTTGCTGAGCTTCGACGATCCACCCGGCCCCGCCCTGAAAGGAAATGTAGATCTCGGGCATCGATTCTGCCAATGTTACGAAACTCATCTACTGGTCGTGCCCGAACCCGTGCTGTCGTTCGAGTGGGGATGGAATCTGCTGTTGGGCATCCGCCGAGGTGACGAACTCGGTGTCACGCGTTGCGAGGAGTGTTCGATGAGCTATATCTACGATCTACTGGCGCTGCCCCACAGCGCGTGCCCAGCCTGCCTGTCTCTCCACGTCCCGCGAGCTGAGCACAACGACAGTTACGATTCAGCCACGGCCTGACCCCCATGTGCCTCGCCGCGTTCTCGCTCCGGGCCTCGGCGGAGTACCCGCTGATATTCGCTGCCAATCGCGACGAAGCACATGAACGGCCTACCGCACCCGCCGGCTGGTGGGACGATGAGGACGGGATCCTGGGAGGCCGGGATCTTCAGGCCGGCGGCAGCTGGCTCGCGGTGGATCGGCGCGGACGCCTGGCAGCGGTCACCAACTTTCGCGATGATCATGACACGGCTTATCCGCGTTCGCGGGGCCATCTCGTGCAGGACTATTTGACCGGGTCGATCAGCGCAGACGACTATCTCGCCGCGCTGAAGGCGCACGAGGCCGATTACGGCCCCTACAACCTCGTAATCTTCGATGGCCGGCGCCTACACTACGCGAGCAACCGCGCGCCCGGGCAAGAACTCCACGCCGGAGTCTATGCGCTCAGCAATACGCTCCTCGGCTCGGCGTGGCCCAAGGTCCGCCATGCCCAGGCGAGACTGTCGGCATGTGTCGATGACGGCGATCCCAACGCGTACCTGTTCGACCTGCTCGCCGATGAAACAGTGCACGACGATCTGCCCGACACGGCCGAACAGGCGACTCGACTGATGTCGACGGTCTTTATCAACGACGACCG
>JAZFPW010000214.1:0-4984 GCA_036444815.1 Gammaproteobacteria bacterium | reverse complement strand
GATGTACCCACGTGGCGCTGGGACCAGAATATTCCTCGAGCTGACTTCTACCTTGGGCGGAACCTGAACCCTCGAAGATGGGCTAGAAATATGCGTCAGCGCGCATATTAACTGTTAACCAACGGCTGCTTTCGGCCAAAAGGAGACATTCACTGCCGCCTGTACATTTCAATCAAGGCTTGAAATGGTCGCGCCTATGGCGCGCTATTTCGCGTGAGCCAGGCGACGAGCATGTGTATCTGCACATCATCGAGCCGGCCTGCGAACGGCGGCATGATGCCGAAGCGGCCCATGGCGATCGTCTGCGCGATTGCGGCCTCGCTGTTGCCATACACAGCAATCGTATCGGCGATATTCGGCGCACCGAGTAGCGCATTACCCGTTCCGGCCAAGCCATGGCAGGCTGAACAGTAAGTCGAATAAAGCGCCTGCCCCGGGTCGTCCACAAGCGCTGCGTCACCGCCCTGCAGCGCCATCACGTGTTGCGTAATCTGCGTGATGGCATTCTCATCCAGTACGGCAGAAAGCCCGGGCATTACCGCCTGCCGGCCCGCACGGATCGTCTGTTCCAACTGATCAGCGCTGCCACCCCACTGCCAATCGCTATCGATCAGGCTAGGGAAGCTTGCGGCTTGCCCCTCGCCGTCGGGACCGTGACACACGGCGCAGTTTTGATCGAAGATGCGGCGCGCGGAGCCCATGACGCGTTCATCGTCGTGCAGCGTCTCAAGCGGTGCCACGAGCACGAGCTGACGGAGATCATCGAATTCGTCCGCATAGATCGCGAAGCTGTCATCGAGCCGGCCGCCTTGGGACCATTTCAACATTCCGCTGTAACTGCCCAAGCCCGGGTACAGCATTAGGTAGACAACGGACGTAACCATGAGGATCAGAATCATCCAGAACCACCACATCGGCGCCGGGTTGGAATCCTTCCGCAGAGTCTCATCCCAGACGGGCGAGTCAGCGTCTTCGTGACCGTTAGCGGCGAAGTAGACGCTGAAAACAAACCACGCCAGACCCAACAAGCTCACGATCGTGAGCACCGCGATCCAGCCGCTCCAGAAATCGGTGGGCATGTCAGCCATCCCGGTGCTCGTCCTCGAGTGGTATGCGTCCTGACTGATCCAAGACTTCCTTGGATGAGCTCAGCGATACCCACACGACAACGCCGATCATGAACGCCATCACGAGCATATCGCCTGCAAATAGAAAATAGGTCATGGCTGAGCTCCGGGACCGTACGCCGTGCCGAGCACCTGTAGATAAGATATTAATGCGTCGAGCTCGGTCAGCCCCGCTAACGTCGACTCAGACGCTTCTATCTCGGCATCCGCATAGGGGTGCCCTAAGAACTGCAGTGCCCGCAACTTTCTCTCAATATCACCGTCCGCATTCGCGTCTCGCTCGGCTAACCACGGGTAGGCCGGCATGATGGAATTTGGCACGACCACGCGCGGATTCAGGAAATGTAGTTGGTGCCAGAGATCGGTGTACTTACCGCCGATGCGATGCAGATCAGGGCCGGTCCGCTTCGATCCCCACAGGAAGGGCCGGTCATAAACGAACTCCCCGGCGCGTGAATAGGGTCCGTAGCGCTCGACCTCGGCGAGCAATGGCCGGATCTGTTGGGAATGGCAAACGCTACAGGCCTCGCGAATATAGATATCGCGCCCGACCAATTCCAGGGGCGTGTAGACTCGCGTATTCGCGGCGGCCGTTTGCAGCGACTCCTGAAACAGGCTCGGCAGCACCTGGACGAAGCCGCCGATGGACGAAACGAACAGAATTCCGAATATCAGCAGCCCGGTATTGTTTTCCAGTTTCTTGTGCAGCCCAATCCCGTTCATCGTCGTAACCTAAGCGTCCGCGGCAAGCGGTGGTCGGACACGGACTGTCTCGTGTCCCGCAATCGTCAGAAATAGGTTGATCGCCATCAGCACCGTGCCGGTCAAGAATATGATCCCGGCGACCAGGCGCAACATGTAGTACGGTGCCGTCGCCGCCATGATGTCGGTGAAGCTGAAGCGCAGCTCGCCGAGGTCATCGAGACTCATCCAGAGTAAGCCCTGAGAGACACCGGCGCCCCACATCGACAGGATGTACAGCATGACGCCGGCTAACGCGAGCCAGAAGTGAATGTTCGCCAGCCTGACGCTGTGCAATGGCCTGCCGACCAGTCTCGGCACGAGAAAGTAGTAGGTCCCGAACGTGATGAGCGCATTCCAGCCCAGAGCCCCCGAATGCACATGCCCGATGGTCCAGTCTGTGAAGTGACTGATCACGTTGACGCTGCGGAACGCCATCATCGGTCCCTCGAACGTCGCGAGGCCGTAAAACGCGAGCGCCAGAACGATAAATTTCAGCGCCGGGTCGGAGCGCATCTTCTCCCAGGCTGTGCTGACCGTCATGATGCCGTTGATCATCGTCGCCCAGGACGGCGCCAGCAGTATCAGGCTCATGACCATGCCGAGCGACTGCACCCACTCAGGCACGGCGTTGTAATGCAGATGATGCGGGCCGGCCCAGATGTAGCTGTACGTGAACGCCCAGAAGGCGACGATTGATAGCCGGTAACTCCAGATCGGCCGCTCGGCCTGTTTCGGCAGGAAGTAATACATCATGCCGAGGAAACCGCCCGTCAGTAGAAACCCGATGGCGTTGTGGCCGTACCACCACTGTAGTATGGCGTCCTGAGCGCCCGGAAACAGCGAGTAGGATTTGGTCAGCGTAACGGGTATTGCGAGGCTGTTCCCAACGTGTACCATCGCCATGACGATGATCAACCCGCCATAGAACCAATTGGATACATAGATCGGCTTGATCTTCCGGCGTGCGATCGTCCCGAAGAACACGACGGCGAAAGACACCCACACGATGGTGATGGCAACGTCGAGCGGCCATTCGAACTCCGCGTATTCCTTGCTCGTGTTATAGCCCATCAGCAGCGACACGCCGCCGATCAAGATCGCGACTTGCCACGCGTAACAGACAAACCATGCCAGAGCGGGTGAGAAGATCGACACGTGGCAGGTGCGCTGCACGCTGTAGAATGCTGTACCCATCAACGCGGAGACGCCGAAGCCGAAAATGACCACGTTCGTGTGCAGGGTACGAACACGGCCGAACGACAACCACGGTTGGCCAAAATCGAGGGTCGGCCAGATGAGCTCCGCAGCCACATAGACGCCGGCCAGCATCCCGACAACCGCCCAGATCACCGAGAATACGACCAGTGTCGTGACGACACGGTCGCGGTAAAAATCATTCGTAAGGCGCTCTGCCAACCGCCTAAATCCCGACCCGAGGCCCGATGCCCTGACCCCACAGGACAACCGTGATGCCCAAAAGACTGACAGCCGCTACTAACAGGTAGCCGACGAGCGACGAGGCCATGAGCATGCCGCGCTCCGGACTGGTCTGCAGCACGATGGGCAGGCCACGATACAAGAGATACATGCTCCACATCAGCGTCGGCACGAGAACCAGAATGTTGATAAATACATGCGGATAAAGATGGATCACGCTACCGACCGCCAGCGGCGCGCCTACCACCGTGATCAGCGCGAAATGAATGCCGAGCGAATGCCTCGCGCAATCGTAGGTCGAAGCCATCCATCGCGACACGAGTGCCGCACTCACGAAACCGAAGAGTAAGGTTATAAAGTAGGCGATGCTGATGGCCAACAAGATGCCCGAGGAAAAGAAGATGGGCTCGACCGCGCCCAGTCGCCAACCGAAATTAGAGGCACCAATGTACGCGAACACGGGTGGAACCAAACCCAGCCACAGTGCCAGTCTGAAGAAGACCGCATAGGCTGACGGCCTGGTCGCCGAGAGCTCAGTGAAAACAGCCGTCGGTCGGAACAACAGCGCAAATAGTAACGCTGGCGAGACTTCAGTCGATTTCACGGTTTGCGAATCAGGGGAACGAAAGACAAGCGAAAGCACCGGTTCGGTTTAGCATGACAACCCTCTCCGAGTCAGTTGTTCTTGAGGGCTACGGATCGAGGCGACAAGTGTAGGGAATTCCCCTATGCCTTGCTAGGAGGGAGTTTTGAGGGTCATACGCAACGGGCCGAATGTCCGCTTTTTTCCCCAAAGCGGACATTCAAAATCACGATTTAGACTCAGTCCGAATGTCCGCTTTCGGCGGCGGTCTCAATCGGTCAGTGCAACACTTTGTCTTAATTGGATGAGATGGAGTGTATAGCCGTGGATTTATTGACGCCGAGAGGCTTGGCCAAGGCAGAGCAGACAGAGGTTTGGAATCGTTACCAGCGTGGGGAATCGCTGAACGCCATTGGTCGGGTCTTCGGTAAGCCGTCCTCGTCGATCTATACCCAGCTGGCCCGACACGGCGGGATCCGCCCTGCGCCACGGCGACGGTCGAGATGGGCGCTGACGCTGGTCGAGCGGGAGGAGATCTCGCGGGGTATCGTGACAGGTCGATCGATCCGCGCGATGGCGCAATCGCTAGGCCGATCACCGTCCACGATCAGTCGGGAAATCGGCCGCAATGGTGGCTATGATCGATACCGAGCCAGTTTGGCCGATGATCGAGCCTGGGCGCATGCCCGCCGACCGAAGCGAAGTAAGTTGGCCAGCAATCGGTGGTTACAAGAGGTGGTGACGATCAAGCTCGAGTTGGAATGGTCACCGCAGCAGATAGCCGCATGGCTGAAGAGCGTTTATCCGGAGGATAGATCCTGCCAGGTGTCTCACGAGACGATCTACAAGAGCCTGTTCATTCAGGCCCGCGGAGCGCTTAAGAAAGAGCTGCAGCAACACCTGCGCTCGAAGCGAGCAATCCGCCGATCGAGGCAGGCGTCGCGTAGCGGCGACCGCCGCGGACAGATCCCCGATATGGTCTCGATCCGGGAGCGGCCAGCCGCGGTCGAAGAGCGAGCCGTACCGGGCCACTGGGAAGGGGATCTGATCGCAGGCTCCAAGAACAGCTACATCGCGACCTTAGTAGAGCGCC
>JAZFPW010000213.1:0-4527 GCA_036444815.1 Gammaproteobacteria bacterium | reverse complement strand
TGCGCTATAAGACGGTAAACCTCTACAGCCTGTCGTTGAAGACCTGGAACTCGGTCGAGAAACGGTTGAGCCGCTATGTCTCGGAGGGAAGGCTCGGTGACTATTATGAGGCTGTGTTCGCCGACATGGTTGCCGATGGCTCGCTCGCGTTCGATGCTGTCCACTTCGATGTGGATCGATGGTATGAAATTGATACCTTGGCGGACTTGAAAGAAGCGGAGAAGCTGTTTGGCGCTCCTCGGCACGTCCCCGGCCGCTCTCTGGCCGCTGTTGAACCGCTTCCCAGCCTTGCCTGAGATCGACCGGGCATCCGTCAATCGCTACTGGGCTGAAGTACCGCTCTCAATCCTTGGGCCGTACATGATGGACGGCTTTGGTTTTCCAGTGAGCGCCGGCAATTTCCGGTTTCGAGCAGAATCCCGAATCGTTCGACGCTTGACCCAAGATCTGGACCCGAATGGCGTAGCGCTCGACCTCGGTAGTGGCATTGGTCATTGGGCCGAGCAATTCGCGCGCGATTTCTCCCGAGTGGTCGCCGTCGAGAGCAGCAGAGCTCTCTATCAAGCGTTAAAGGACCGATGCGCCGGTTACGCCAACGTCCGCCCTGTACTTGGCAATGTGCTGTCGTTCGAACCTGATGGCAAATATGATCTGGTCTTTCTGGGCGGCCTGCTCATGTACCTCGACGAAGATGACGTGATTGCTCTGTTGCAGCGGTTGGTCCCGTATCTTCGACCAGGCGCAATTATCCTGTGCCGCGAGTCCACAGTTCGGGGCGAGACCGTCACACGAGACGGTGAGTATCCGGTCGTATATCGGTCCGTGCCCGTCTACAGAGACCTGTTCAAACGATGCGGATTGATCGTCCAGGACGTCGAGCGAAACGAGCCTTATGTACTCCTGCAGATGGCATGTGAGCTGATCAAGAAGTGGAAAGAGCTCGTCCCCGAGCGTTTCCAGGCGCTGCGAATCGTCGGCCCGTTGGCCTATGGTGCAATGCGACTGGGGAATCCCTGGATCACGCGCCTTTCCGGAGCCCTCGAGATCTCGTTTCCGACGCTGGAAAATCACTTCTTCGTGCTCGGAACAGCTGCGTCTTGAACCATTCGAAAGAGAAACTTCAGAGAAACTTTCTTTACCGGAATCTGGCCAACGCCACATCGATACTCGGCGTGCTCCCCATGGTGTTGCTGTTTCTAGATGACGGCTTCCGCTATCTGCTCCCGTTGATCATCTTCAACAATGTTATGGACGATCTGGATGGCGTCCTAGCCGCCAAGCTCAGCATCCGCAGCCGATTTGGAGCCGATCTCGACAATGTCTGCGATGCCGTCGCCCACGTTGCTCTGGCACTAGCGGTTGGGGCACATTTCGGCGGCATGGTCCTCATACTCAGTACGATTGCCGCTGGATCGATAATCCTCCGTGTGGCGTCCCGGCTGGAGCCCGAGCGGGCTACAGGGGGCGGCTCGCCGACCAATGAGCTCATGCGCCATTTGTTGTTCACTGTGCTATTGGCTCAAATACTGGGTTTCGGTCCCGAGCTTGTCCTGATACCCGTATTCTTGTTGCATTCTGTGTCGATGCTCGTCCCATATAAGATGTCTGCCCTCATACGAGCGCAGACGAAATCGGCCACTGCGGTTGGTCTGGCGAATGCAGCGCTCGTGGCGGCATGGCTTACGCCGGTCGTTGCCCTACCCGTCGCGGCGGCGTTTTTGGCCACGTATCTATATTCCTTCATCGCGGGGGGAATTCAGTGGCTGAAGGGTCGAGGAACCGCGGACCAACTCAGCTAAGCAATTATTTGTCTTGAATGATTTGTTAATCTCCGTTCCGATTGAGGTTAGCGCGACGGACAACAATCGTGTCGCGGCCTTTTACACTGCTATCCTGAGAAGCACGGAAGAGACGTTTCTACAATACTCAGAAGAAAGGCTAGACGAGGAATATTTTTCGAATAGGCTTCGTGAGATGTTGGTGTTTCTCCAATCACCGCAAGACCAGGTGAATTGGCAGTTGAGAAAGGATTTCGACGTATACGATGAAGCGTTCATAGATCGAGTAGACGAAGCCTTGGCAGCCTCACTCTCCTGCGGCAGGGCTATTGAATGTCCTATACTCGGGGGCGACAGACGGCTTTTGAGTCCAGAATTAAGGTCCAATCCAGAGGAATCACAATAATGAACAAGACACTTTTCCAGCGCGCAATGCTGGGTATCTCTTGCGCAGTGACGACGACCGCAGTCATTGCGGAGCCGGTCACGTACGAAGTCGATCCGCGGCATACGTACCCCTCTTTCGAGGCCGACCATCAGGGTGGGGTCTCGGTATGGAGGGGGAAGATCGAGAGATCATCGGGCACGATTGTCATCGATCGGGAGGCGAAAACCGGGACCCTCAACGTGACCATGGACATGGACACCATCAACTTTGGCCTGGATGCGATGACCGACCACGCGAAAGCGGATGACATACTCGACGTGGCGCAGTTCCCGACCGCCTCCTACGCGGGCACGCTGACGAATTTCAACCGGAGCGGCGAGCCGACGGCGGTGGAAGGAGAGCTCACATTGCACGGCGTCACACGGCCGGTCGATCTCGAGATCAATCGCTTTCGGTGTCATAACCCATCCGGGACCGAGGTATGCGGCGCCGATGCGTCCGCCACGATCAGCCGCGATGACTTCGGCGTGACCTTCGGTCTGGCGAACGGTTTTCTCATGTATGTGAATCTGGAGATCCAGGTAGAGGCGCGCCGAGTCGAGCCGGATACCTAGAGTCGAATCACAGCAGCAGCCTCCGTCGCAGCGGAATCGTCGCCGCGGCATACCCCGGCCGCGATTAACAGTTGATTTGCAATCCGCAGCATATCAGGGGGAGAACGGTTGAAGAGGAATGACTACGATTGACAGACTATTGGCCGTCGTGTCCGTTGGCCTCTGTTGCTACGGTCCACAGGTTATCGCGCAGTATCACGATCCGCGCGCACTCGATGCGGATCCGCTAACCGCAACCGAGCAGATCGCGCCCGTGTTGGAAGGGTTGGGCGACCACGGCTTCCAGGTGACAACCGACAGTGCAGAGTCTCAGTATTTTTTCAATCAGGGTCTGCGGCTGACGTACGGCTTCAATCACTCCGAGGCGATGCGCGCCTTCAAGGAGGCTGTACGCCTTGATCCGAATAACGCGATGGCCTATTGGGGTTGGGCGCTGACGCTCGGTCCCAACATCAATCTGCCGATGCAGCCTTACGTCGTTCTTCAGGCCTACGAGGCCATGAGCCGGGCTGTCGCGTTGAGCGGCAGCATATCGCCACGGGAGCGAGCCTACATCGACGCCCTCTCCGTGCGGTACACGGACGATCTGGACGCGGACCGCGCACCCTTGGACGCCGCGTATGCTGATGCGATGGCGGCACTCCATGAGCGTTACCCGGACGATCCCGATGCGGCGACGTTATTTGCCGCGTCGCTGATGAACCTAAGCCCGTGGAACTACTGGCAGAGGGACGGCTCGCCACGAGCGGATACACGTACGGTGATGAATGTGCTTGAGGCGGCGATCGCGGAATATCCGGACCATGCGGGAGCGCGCCACTACTACATTCACCTTGTAGAGGAGGAACGAGCGTTGTTGGCGGAGCAGGCGGCGGATGAGTTGGCACGACTTGCACCAGGTGCCGGACACCTTGTGCACATGCCGGCGCACATCTATATGCGGATCGGCCGATACGCTGACTCATACGAAGCCAATCGCCTGGCATCGCTCGCGGACGAGGGCTACATCGCGCAATGCCAGGCCCAGGGGATCTACCCGCTACTGTATTACCCGCACAACGTGCATTTTCTAGTCTGGTCTGCCATGTATCAGGGTCGGCGCGCCGCGTCGCTGACCGCCGCGCGGCGCGTGTACGCCGCAATACCCGGGAATCTGGAAGGCGATAGCATTCGGCCGTTCGAACAGTTTGTCAGCCAGCCGCTGTTCGTGATGGTGCGCTTCGGCGACTGGGAAGGCGTCTTAAGTGAATCCCGTCCGCCGGAAACAGCCAGATATTGGACGGGCATCTGGCACTATGCGCGAGGTCTCGCGAGCGCAAATATGGGCGACGAGCGAAGCGCCGAGAGTGAGCTCGACGCACTTCGTGAGCTTGCCGACGAGCCGGGCATGGACGAGTACATCACCGGCAGGACTGACGCGCAGAGCCTGTTAAACATAGCGGTTGAGATCCTCGCCGGGGAGATCGCTGCGAACAGCGATAGCGACCAGGAAGCGATTTCACACCTGGAACGTGCTGTTCGAATGCAAGAGGGGCTCGTGTACATCGAGCCTCCAGAGTGGTACTTCCCATCCCGACATTATCTCGGTGCGGCGCTGCTGGAAGCCGGCTACGCGGCGGAGGCGGCAGTGGTCTATTGGACGGATCTTCGCGAGCATCCGGAAAACGGGTACTCGCTCTTCGGCTTGACAGCAGCGCTGAAAGCACAAGGCCAGGACGCTCTCGCAGCAGACGCGCAGTCGCGCTTC
>JAZFPW010000212.1:0-4215 GCA_036444815.1 Gammaproteobacteria bacterium | reverse complement strand
CTGAGATGAAGGCGATCAAGGCCATGGATCACCGTGGCTGGAAGGCCAAGACGATCGATATCACGTTCGCTCGCAGCGACGCACCGGGCGCCTACGTCGAGGCGCTGGAGCGCATCTGTCACGAGGCCGAGCAAGCGTTGGACGAAGGCTACAGGCTCGTCGTGTTGTCGGACTGCGCGATCGACGCGGAGCGCGTACCGGTCAGTGCGCTGGCGGCGTGCGGGGCGGTCCACCACCACCTCTTGCGCCAGGCGAAACGAACCTGCATCGGTATCGTCGTGGAAACCGGTGAAGCGCGTGAGGTGCACCATCACAGCTTGCTGATCGGTTACGGCGCCGACGGGATCAATCCGTATCTAGCCTTCGAGGCGCTCTGGCTGGCGCGGCGTGACGGCCTGCTCGATTCGCAAGCTCACCCTGACGACGCCAGTATCGATTCTGCGTACCGCAAGGGCGTCGCGAAAGGAATGCTCAAGGTGATGGCCAAGATGGGGATCTCCACGCTGCAGTCCTACAAGGGCGCTCAGATCTTCGAGGCCTTGGGCTTGGCCGATGATATCGTAGACCGCTGTTTCGCAGGGACCGCCAGCCGCTTGCAGGGAGTGCGATTCCCGGTCCTGGAGCAGGAGGCCCTGCGAAGGCATGCGCTGGGTTACGCGGCCGGAGAAGACGGGCCGTCAACGAAGCTGCCGAACCCGGGCGAGTTCCACTGGCGTAGCGCCGGTGAGCGCCATGCCTGGGATCCGATCGTGATCGCGTCCCTGCAGACGGCCGCGCGCACCGACGACGGCGATGCCTACAGACGATTCGCCGAGCAAGCGAACGACGATGCGCGCGCGAATTGCACGCTTAGAGGCTTGCTGCGATTTAGGACGGGCGTCGCGGGGCCGGCCGTTCCGTTGGACGAAGTGGAGCCCGCCAGCGAGATCGTCAAGCGTTTCTGCACCGGCGCGATGAGCTTCGGTTCGATTTCGGCCGAGTCGCACGAGGCCCTCGCCGTGGCGATGAACCGCGTCGGCGGGCGAAGCAACACCGGCGAAGGCGGTGAAGACTCCGAGCGGTACAAGGTTCTACCGTCAGGCGACTCGCGGCGGTCGGCGATCAAGCAGGTGGCCTCCGGAAGGTTCGGCGTGACGATCTGGTATCTGACGAACGCCGATGAACTACAGATCAAGATGGCGCAGGGCGCGAAGCCCGGTGAGGGTGGCGAACTGCCCGGGCGAAAGGTAGACGAGATCATTGCGCGCATCCGCTACTCGACTCCGGGGGTGGGGCTGATCAGCCCCCCGCCCCACCACGATATCTATTCGATCGAGGACCTGGCGCAGTTGATCCACGATCTGAAGAACTCGAATCCCGATGCTCGAATCAGCGTCAAGCTCGTCTCCGAGGTCGGTGTCGGGACGGTCGCGGCCGGTGTCGCGAAGGCCCACGCCGATCATATCCTGATCTCCGGGGATTCCGGCGGGACCGGCGCGTCGCCGCTGACGAGCATCAAGCACGCAGGGTTGCCCTGGGAGCTCGGTATCGCAGAGACGCACCAGACGCTCGTGATGAACGATCTGCGGAGCCGCGTTGTCCTGCAGACGGACGGCGGCTTCAGAACCGGCAGGGACGTGGTCATCGGTGCGTTGCTCGGCGCTGAAGAAATGGGTTTCTCCACCGGCCCGCTAATCGCGCTCGGCTGCATCATGATGCGCAAATGTCACCTCAACACCTGTCCTGTCGGGATCGCCACTCAGGATCCCGTGTTGAGAAAGAAATTCGTCGGGCAGCCGGAACATGTCGTGAACTATCTGTTCATGGTCGCCGAGGAGGCTCGCGGGATCATGGCTGAACTCGGTTTCCGCAGTGTCGCCGAGTCGATCGGGCGTACCGACGTACTGGAGATCCGTGGGGCCGTGGATCACTGGAAAGCCGATGGACTGGACCTGACGCCGATTCTGACTCCGGCGTTGAAGACTCATGAGGATGTCGACGTCTACTGCACGACTCAGCAGAATCATGGCCTGGAGCACGCGTTGGACAATAAGCTGGTCGAGCTGTCCCAGGCTGCTATCCACCACGGCAAGCGCGTGCGGCTCGAACTGCCGATCGGCAACACGAATCGTACCGTCGGAACAATGCTCAGCCACAACGTCGTGAAGGTCTGGGGCGAACGAGCACTGCCCGTCGATACGATTCACATCAACTTCAAAGGCTCGGCGGGCCAGAGCTTCGGCGCCTTCCTCGCCAGGGGAGTCACGCTCGAGCTGGAAGGCGATAGCAACGACTACGTCGGCAAAGGCCTCTCCGGTGGGCGACTGATCGTCTATCCGCCTAGACAGAGTACTTTTGTCGCCGAGGACAATGTCCTGATCGGGAATGTGGCGCTTTATGGGGCGACGCGCGGTCGAGCATTCTTCAGGGGCCGCGCCGCGGAGCGTTTCTGCGTACGAAACAGCGGGGCGAAGGCCGTGGTCGAGGGCGTCGGCGACCATGGATGTGAATACATGACCGGCGGCCGTGCCGTGATACTCGGGTCGACAGGCCGAAACTTCGCAGCCGGCATGTCGGGCGGCATCGCGTACATCTGGGACGTTGACGGCGATCTCGCATCGAAGTGCAACTTGGGCACGGTGGATCTGGATCCGGTGGGCGCCGAAGAGGACGCCGCGGAGCTGCGTGAGCTCATCGAGCAGCACAGGGAATACACCGGCTCTCAACAAGCGGAGCGGGTTCTGGATGCGTGGCCCGACGTGCTAACCCAGTTCGTGAAGGTGATGCCCATCGACTATAAGCGGGTTCTCGCCGATCGTAAGAAGCACGATGAGGAGATGGAGTCTGCGATTCACGACGACCTGACCGGCGAATATTCCGTCATGAGTGGCTGAGGCGGGTCAGCATGGGCAGGTCGACCGGCTTCATGGAGTACCGCAAGAAGAGTGTCCCTTACCGGGACGCCGCGGATCGTCAGAGAGATTTTCGCGAAATCTTTACCGAACCCAACGAGGAGAATCTCGGCCGGCAAGGCGCCCGGTGTATGGACTGCGGCGTACCGTTCTGCCAGGCGGACACGGGTTGCCCGATCGATAACCTGATTCCCGAGTGGAATGATCTCGTCTACCAGGGCCGCTGGCGCGACGCGTTGGATCGCCTGCACGAGACCAATAATTTTCCGGAGTTCACAGGAAGAACGTGTCCCGCCCCTTGCGAAGGAGCGTGTGTTCTCGGGATCACCGATCCACCCGTAACGATCAAGAATATCGAGAACGCGATTATCGATCGTGGTTTCGCCGAAGGGTGGGTCAAGCATGAGCGGCCGAGTGTCAGGACCGGGAAGACGGTCGCCATCATTGGTTCGGGACCGTGTGGACTGGCGGCCGCGGACCAGCTGAATCGCGCTGGCCATAGCGTGACGATCTACGAACGCGACGACCGTATCGGCGGGCTGCTGATGTATGGCATCCCCAACATGAAGCTCGACAAGGGCGTCGTCGACCGGCGCGTCGATCTGATGCGACAAGCGGGGGTCGAGTTCGTAACGAATGCGAATGTCGGGGAGAGCGTCGACGCGAAGCAGTTAGCGGCCGATCACGATTCGGTGTTGCTGGCTACCGGTTCGACCCAGCCTCGCGATCTGTCGATTCCGGGGCGAGAGTTGCAGGGGATCCATTTCGCGATGGATTTTCTTACCTTGAATACCAAAAGTCTCCTGAACAGCAACCTCGAAGACGGGAGCTATATCGACGCGAAGGACAAGAACGTCATAGTGATCGGCGGCGGCGATACCGGGGCCGATTGCATCGGCACGGCGCTGCGGCATGGCTGTCGCAACGTGATCAATCTGGAGTTGCTGGGGCAACCCCCGTACGAACGGGCGGCCGATAACCCTTGGCCACTGTGGCCCGTCATTCTGCGGACTGAGTATGCGCACGAGGAGGCAATCAGGCAGTTCGGCGCGGACCCGCGAAGCTACAGCATCGTCACTAAGGAATTTCTGGACGATGGTGCAGGACGCGTCGCCGCGCTGCGGACGAGCCGCGTCGATTGGCAACGAGAGAACGGCGAGATCCAGATGGTCGAGTCCCCGGATAGCGAGCAGCAATGGGAGGCCGACCTCGTATTATTGGCGATGGGTTTCCTCGGCCCTGAGCCCTATGTCGGCGAGGCGCTGGGAGTGGCGCTGGATGGTCGCTCGAATTATCAGGCCACGCATGGCGAATATCAGACGAC
>JAZFPW010000211.1:0-16791 GCA_036444815.1 Gammaproteobacteria bacterium | reverse complement strand
TCGGTTGGTCGGCCGGCCGGAGACGAGTATCCCGGAGGCGGCGGAGTTGATCAGGCGTCAGGCTGCGAAACTGTCTCTGGAGTTCCCTACGACGATCCGGCGGTAGGCGCTGGAAACGACGATAGGTGTCCTGAATCCGGTCACGCGCGTTCGGCGTTAGATTCCGATAAAGCCGATAACGGTCGCGTATCGTCCCGCGCTGGGCGTCGCCGAGATTTTCCCATTGCTGGAAGCGGTCTTGGGCCTGTCCTTGCTGCCGCCGACTCATGTCCAACCAGCGCGCCGCGCCCGTCGCTATTTGCTCTTGGCGCGCAGCGTCCATCTGACTCCAGGTGTCAGCATGATCGGCCAGAAGCGTCTTCTGGTTATCGGTCAAATCGTCCCAGACTACGCCATCCGCATTGGCAACCCCAACGAGTGCAAGCGCACCGGCAACTACTATGACGAAATTAAGTTTCATTCTCATCGTCCTTCCTCTCCTCCGCCGTCAGCGCATCCTCCTCGATCTGACTCGCGCCTTCCCACTCGGCGACTGCTAACCATTCCTCATCGCTCTCCTGCCAGCTACCCAGATACGCCAGGAAATCCAACTCAGGCGCATCATCAGCCGCGTTCGCAGTCGAGCCGAATACCACGCTGATCGCGGCAAGCCCCAGTAGTGAACGAAGTAGTCGTTCTAAGAGAGCGTGATCAACCAATGCCATCCTCCACAATCTCGCCTGATGTCAGCTCGACTTGCTCTTCCAGCCATGCATAGAATTCGAGTTCCTCGATCATATCGAGTTCCTCTTCTCCCAGCAGAATTTCCAGATCAGCAACTGCTGTGACATCAAAACCGCCTTCCGTTAGCGGAGCCATCTGTCCCTGCCAGAGCATCAAGCTCAACAGAGCCACCGCCGCCGCCGCGCCCACAGGCAACCAGGATCGACTCCAGGCCGGCCTCGATCGCTCCGCTAACTCGTCCAACGCCCGATAACGTGCCTGAGTTAGCTTGGAACGTGTCTGGCCATCCAGCGCAGCGACGCTCCGGTCGAAGAGTAGCTTCGTTCGCTCCTCGAAATCGCGGTCCTTTCTCACATTCTCGCTGTCCATTAGACATGCTCTCCAAGCGTCTCCCGAAGCCGGTGCACGGCCCGGGAGTAGTGTGTCTTGACGCTGCCATCGGAACAGCCCATAGCTGCGGCCGTTTCCGCGACGTCCAAGCCTTCAAAGTTGCGCAGCATGAATGCCTCTCGCTGACGCCGTGGCAAGTCGCGAAGCGCCTGCTCAAGCGCGTCCATCGCATCATTCCGTGCCAGCACCTCGGTCGGATTTTCCGAACTAGGCCCCGGCGCCTGAGCGATCGGGTCGTATTCTTCGCCTTCCTGTCCGCCGAAGAAGCTCATGACGCGCCCTCTGACGATCCGCCGCCGCTGCCAGTCGCGAACGCGGTTTTTCAGTATCCGATAAAACAGCGGGCGCCATTCGTCGACTGATCGATCGGCGTAGCGGCGTGCCAGGCTGATCATCGCATCTTGGACGATGTCCAGCGCCTCACCGGCATCCCGCGTACTGACAACGGCAATGCGGAAGGCGCGCGTCTCCACTTCGCGGAGAAACGCCTCCATCTCGACCCTGGATTCCAGTGTCTCGTCCTCCGTCTGCAAGCACATGTGTGCCTGGAGTGTTGCCGCGAGCGCCATCAGTCACGCCCACCACAGCAGTTTGAACGGATACTATGGTAACTGTTCATCTCGTTTCGATAGCGTTTCATACTCATAGCTCAAGATAACGCTTCGATACCCGCCTGGTTGACAGCGGATTCTAGGATAACCCCTTGACCATCAAAGAAATATTATAGACATAATACCGCGGCAGCCGGAGCGATAGGCCGAGTTCAGCCTGTCGATCATATTGCCTTGTTTTTAATAGCCTTTATGTCCGAATCCAGAGCCTCATGACGCACCGACCGGCGGTCATGCGAGTTGCGGTCCCAGTGCCGATTCCGGGCGGGCTCGATTATCTGTGGTCCGGGCCAGGCGCTCCGCCCGAACCCGGGTGCCGGGTGCGGGTGCCCCTGGGCAACGGTGAACGCATCGGCATCGTGCTCGACCATGTCTCACGGAGCCAACTCGACCCCGCACGGCTCAAAGAGGCGTTGGAGGTCCTGGATTCGACGCCGATTCTAAGGCCGGATCTGCTGGAGGCCCTTCTGTGGTGCGCGGACTACTATCATCATCCGATCGGTGAAGTCGTGAGCCAGGCTCTACCTACGCTGCTGCGGCGCGGCGGCAGTCCCCGCAAAGAGCCCGCGCTCGGCTGGCAGCTGACCGATGAGGGCCGAGCGCAGACGATCGCTCTGATCGCTCGCCGCGCGCCTCGGCAGGGCCAAGTTCTCGAAGTGTTAGCTAGCGGTGATGTCGTTACAGCGAACGCACTGCGCTTACTCGGTATCGGCGCCGACACGCTGAAGCGGCTGGCCGACAAGGGCTGGATTCAGGCGGCCACGTTGCCGGAGAGCGCTGTCGGGCCAGTCCCGACTGCGGCCGACGCGACCGAGCCCGAGCTGACCGAGGATCAGAGAACGGTCCTTCGTGCGATCGCTGACGCCCCGGCGGGCTACCAGCCATTTCTGCTTCATGGGGTTACCGGCAGCGGCAAGACCGAGGTTTATCTGCGCTTGATCGGCCGACAGCTTGAAGCGGATCGGCAGAGCCTGCTGTTGGTGCCCGAGATCGGCCTCACGCCGCAGCTCGTCGCCAGGCTCGAGCGGCGTTTCGGCGACCGGTTGGCGCTCATGCACTCCGGGCTCAGCGACCGTGAACGTCTCGACGCGTGGCGTGACGCCTACTCCGGGGAAGCGAAGTTGATCGTCGGAACGCGTTCGGCGGTATTCGCGCCGCTGCCGAGCCCCGGCTTGATCATCGTTGATGAAGAGCACGACCCTTCTTACAAGCAGCAGGAGGGGTTCAGGTATTCGGCGCGCGATCTGGCGATCTTCAGGGCCCGGCAATTGGATGTGCCCGTGCTGCTCGCCTCGGCCACACCCTCTCTGGAAAGTTTCTACAACGCTCAACAGCGGCGCTACAAATTTCTGACGATGCCACAACGCATCGGTTCGGCGGGCGCGCCCACCATCCGCATCATCGACCTGAACCTTCACGCGGCCCGACACGGGTTATCGACGCCGTTGATAACAGCAGTCGAACGTCACCTCGCGGACGAGAATCAGGTATTACTATTCCTCAACCGCAGGGGCTTCGCGCCGGTTCTGTTCTGCGCCGAATGTCGCACGGCTGAGGAGTGCGCGCGTTGTGACTCCCGCATGACCATACACGCGGCGAGCGGCCGGCTCCGCTGCCATCATTGCGGAGTTCAGAAGGCCTTGGCCTGGGCGTGCGCGAATTGTGGTGGCGAGCGCATCGCCGTCGGTGCCGGAACTCAGCGAGTGACTGAGGAACTTGCGGCATTGTTCCCGACCGCCCGAATCGCACGGCTTGATCGAGATATCGCAAGTCGTAAGGGCGCGCTCGCAGACGTGCTGGCCGACGTAGAACAGGGCGACACCCAGATCCTGGTCGGTACCCAGATGTTGACGAAGGGGCACGACTTCCCCCGAGTGACCATGGTCGGAGTTCTGAGCGCCGACCAGGGCTTGCTCGGCACGGATTTCCGCAGCAACGAGCGGCTCGCCCAGACATTGCTGCAAGTAGCCGGACGAGCGGGTAGGCGGGAACAACCGGGTGAAGTATTGGTCCAGACACACTACCCGAGTCACCCGCTTCTGAGTCGCCTGATTCAACACGACTACACGGCCTTCGCCGAGCTCGCACTGGCGGAACGACAGCAGACGCACTGGCCGCCTTTTTCACATCTCGTTGTCTGGCGAGCGCAGGCCGACGCGCGTGCCCCGGCGATTCAATTCTTACGGCGTGTCGCCGGAACGGCGCGGCGCGAGGCCGGCCCGGTTAAGACCCTCGGTCCGGCGCCGGCGGTCATGGAGCGGCGCGGCGGCAAGCATCGCGCTCAACTACTATTCCAGTGTTCACAACGGGCGCCGCTGCATGACCTCGTGCGTGACTTACTCAGTGTCGCACGGACGTGGCCGGAGACCCGCCGGGTCCGCTGGAGTATCGACGTCGATCCGGCCGAACTCTAGCCCGCTCATTACATCGGGCGTAGAATCGCGCCTTCCCCGAAAGGCTTGATCCGTTGCGCGCCCAACTCGACCTGCTGCTCAGAGATACTTTGGCCCGCCTGATCGCCGAACATCTTCCTATGCCCGCCGATGACCTCGAGCCGCAACTCGAGCGTACCCGGGATTCCAAACATGGCGACTTCACCAGCAACATCGCGTTGAGAGTCGCAAAGAAACTCTCCCGACCGCCGCGTGAGTTCGCCGCGGAGATCGTAGCGGCCCTCCCGGAGTCGCAGCTGGTAGAGCGGGTCGACGTCGCCGGCCCCGGGTTCATCAACTTTACGCTCGCTGCAGGCGCTTACGAGCAGGAGCTTCGAACTATCCTGGCGGAGGGCGACGACTACGGGCGTTCTGAGTCCGGCTCCCGACAACGCATCCTGTTGGAATATGTCTCGGCGAATCCGACTGGGCCTCTCCACGTCGGGCACGGGCGTCTTGCGGCCTACGGCGCGTCGTTGGCGAACCTGCTGCGAGCGACGGGCCATGAGGTACACGAGGAGTACTACGTCAACGACGCCGGTCGACAGATGGATATCCTCACGATGAGCGTGTGGCTCAGGTATGCGGAGTTGCTCGGCGTGCAGCTACCGTTTCCTGAGAAAGCCTATCAAGGCGACTATGTAGCGGACATCGCGAAAGCGCTGCAGGAGTCGCACGGCGACTCGCTAGCTGCCGACGCCAATGCGATCGTGTCGATCCTCGAGAACGCGGAGGCCGGCTCGGAGGAACTCCTCGATCTCGCCATCGCACAGATTCGGACTCAGCTGGGCAGCGACGGGTTCGAAACAGTATCGAGCGCTGCGCTCACGAGCGTACTCGACGATATCAAGGAGGACCTCGGCGGCTTCGGCATAACGCCGCAGAACTGGTACTCCGAACGCAGTCTCGTCGACGGGGCGATCGAGCGCGCGCTTAAGGTGCTGGCAGAGCAGGATATGCTCTACACACGGGATGGCGCGACATGGTTCAAGGCCGGTGAATTCGGCGATGAAAAAGACCGCGTCGTCGTCCGCGAGAATGGCGCTTCCACGTATTTCGCGTCGGACATCGCTTACCACTTCGAGAAGCGCGAGCGCGGCTTCGACCTGCTATTGGATGTACTGGGCGCCGATCACCACGGCTATGTCGCCAGAGTCCGCGCCGGCCTCGAGGCCATGGGCGAGCCGGTCGACTGTCTGGAAGTACGGCTGGTGCAATTCGTTGCGCTGTATCGTGGGCGGGAGAAGGTTCAGATGTCCACCCGATCCGGGGAGTACGTCACCCTGCGTAAGTTACGTGACGAGGTCGGTAACGACGCGGCAAGATTCTTCTACGTATCGCGCTCCAACGACCAACACCTGGATTTCGATCTGGAGCTCGCCAAAACTCAGTCTAACGACAATCCGGTTTACTATATCCAGTATGCACACGCGCGCGTTGCAAGTATGTTGCGACGAATGAAGGCTGAGGGCACGTCCGTCGAAGACCCGGGCGCCAGCGATCTGTCCATGCTGGTCGAAGAGGCGGAGCGAACGCTAATGGTCGCACTGAGCCGTTATCCGGAGATCGTGGAGCTGGCAGCGGTGAACCGCGCGCCCCAACATCTCGTGCACTACCTGCGCGATACGGCGGCAGCGTTTCACGCCTGTTACAACTCCCACAGAGTTCTGGTAGACGACCCGCCACTGCGTGAGGCGCGAGTCGCACTGACCCTGGCTACTCGGCAGGTCGTCCGGAACGGCCTCTCACTGTTAGGCGTTACCGCGCCTGACAGCATGTAACGCAACACGATGGCGACGCGTAAGAGAAAAACTCGAGTAGCCGACGATGGGGCGCCCGGCTACGTCTGGATGTTATTCGGCTTGAGCATCGGCCTCGTGGTCGCCGCGGCCGTGTATGTCGCGGACCGTCGGGAGCCCGCGACCGTCACGCCGGCTCTGTCCGAAGCCGCTAGCCCATCGCCCAGCGCCTCGGTCGAGCCCGCGGAGGACCCTATCGCCGCAGAGGAACCGCATCCGGCCACCCGGTTCGATTTCTACGACCTCCTCCCCAGCTTCGAGGTCATCCTGCCGGAGCTCGACTCTCGGGCGAACCCGAATCGTCAGGGCGTAGCCATCGTCGAACCGGGTAGCTACGAATTGCAGGCCGGCTCATTCACGGTGCCCGCAGACGCGGAGAGGATGAAGGCGAATCTCGCACTGCTCGGCATCGAGTCACGACTGCAGAGAGTCGCAGTCGACGACGACGTCTACCATCGCGTCCGCATTGGCCCGATCAGCGACCTGAGCGCGCTCAACACCGTTCGCCGTCAACTCTGGGATGCCGAGATCGACGTCATGCTGATCGAGCTTCAGAACTGACACGGCGATGAGCGGCTGGTGGCCCCGAGTGCTGGCCCTGACGAGCGTCACTGTCGGGGTGGCGCTGGCCGACGAGGCCACGATCACGATCGCAGCCGTAGGCGACATCATGCTCGGCACGGACTACCCGGACGATCGGCTGCCCGAGAACGACGGCGCCGACTTCCTGGAGGTCGTCGGTCCGGTCTTGCGAGACGCAGACATTACGCTAGGCAACCTCGAAGGCGTGATCATGGCCGGCGGTACGCCGGACAAGACCTGCTCGAGCCCGCTGGCATGCTTCATCTTTCGCTCGCCGCCCCACTATGTCGGCTATCTTCGCGAAGCGGGCTTCGACGCCATGAGTCTAGCCAACAATCACGCGCGAGACTTTGGCGAACACGGCCGCAGCGCGACGATGCTGACGTTGGACACCTATCGGATTCATCACTCCGGACGGCGCGGGGACATCGCGACCTGGCGGCACGGGGATCTAGCGGTCGCGTTTATCGCGTTCTCGCCGACACGGCTCTCTTATCTATTGAACGATATCCCTGTGGCTGAAGAGCAAGTGGCACAGCTAGCGAGCTCTCATGACCTCGTGATCGTTTCCTTTCACGGCGGTGCCGAGGGCGCGAATGCGACGCAACTGCCGTTCGAGGAAGAATTCTATTTAGGCGAGACCCGCGGTGAGGTCGTCCGATTCGCACACCGCGTTATCGATGCGGGTGCAGACCTCGTGCTCGGCCATGGGCCCCATGTGCCTCGTGCGTTGGAACTGTATCGCGATCGCCTGATCGCCTACAGCCTCGGAAATTTCGCGACCCATTTCGGCGTCAGTGTGGACGGAATGGCAGGATGGGCGCCCATCCTACTGACAGAGATCGGCCAGAATGGCGAATTCGTCGGCGGCCAAATCCACTCGGCGCTTCAGCGACGACCCGACGGCCCGCGCTGGGACCCGCAGAACCGAGCTCTCGTACTCATCAGGACGCTGACCGAAGAAACGTTTGGCCCGGATATGTTCGTGTTCGACGAGGACGGAAGGTTTTCGCCGGGCGTCAGTCGCCTGCCATGACCTGCCGGAAGTCGACGCCGAGAGAGCGGAGCTTTCGATAGAGGTGAGTCCTCTCCATACCGACACGTTTCGCCAATTGGCCGACCTTCCCGCCGCAGAGTATGAGTTGCTGCTGCAGATACGCTCGCTCGAAATGTTCTCGAGCTTCGCGAAGCGGCATAGAGAGTAGATCCTGCTTGACTAGCGGTTCGTTAGAAGACGCGTCAGAAGCCAACTGGGCCTCCACCTCCTGAAGCGTGATCTCCTCATCGGCACTCAGGATCAGAAGACGGCTGACCATGTTCTTCAGCTCGCGAATATTTCCGGGCCACGGGTAGTTCCGTAGTCTGTTTTGGGCGGCGACGCCGAAGCGCCTAAACGGGAGCCGTTCCGAGTCCACCAGCAGATCCACGTAATAACGCAGGAGTTCGGGAACGTCTTCCGCGTATTCTCTGAGAGGCGCTATGTGGATGACGACGATACTAAGATGGGATAGCAGCTCGCGACGAAAACCGTCGATGTTCTGCTCGAATCCTGCTGGCGCGCTTGAGAGGATTCGGGCATCCAGTGGACGATCGGCGTTTTGGCCGGCGGGCCTGTAGAGACGCTGCTCGAGTATTCCCAGCAACAGTTGTTGAGTACTCGCGGAAATGTCGCTGACCTCGTTAAGGAATAACACGCCACCGTCGGCACGCTCTATCACGCCGGGCTCGTTAACATCGCCCAGGATCTGACGTCGGCCATCTTCGTCGGTCAATTCGCCTCCCATCACCGTGACGAAAGACTCCGTCGAACGGCTGCTCAGGCTGGCGAGGTATCTGGCAAAAGCCTCCCGACCGCTGCCGGGTTCGCCGGTCAGAAGCGTGTGTGCGTCGTGGTGAGCAATTCTCCGGACCTGCTCACGAAGAGCTCTCATCGTCTCGCTCTTACCGACGGGTGCCAGCATCGGCGGCACGAGGTTGCGGCGCGGTTCTGTGGAGCGTTTTTGCGTCAACGCCTTCTCCACGGTCCGTAACAGCTTCGCGAGGGACACAGGCTTCTCGATGAAGTCCACCGCGCCGAGCCGCGTTGCCTCCACCGCAGTGTCTACAGTGCCGTGGCCGGACATCATGACGACGGGCTCCAGCTTCCCGCCTTCCGCCCACTCCTTCAACAGAGAGATGCCATCGGTGTCCGGCATCCAGATATCCAACAGGATCAGATCGAAGTCCTGACCGTCACGAGCAGCTCTCGCTTCGTTCGCATCCGCAGCCGTCGTAACCTGATAGCCCTCCTCAATGAGGATCTCCTCGAGGAGTTCCCGGATATTGGATTCGTCGTCGACGACTAAGATTCGCGCCGTCTTCACGCGCGCTCCCTCCGTTTATCGTGATGATGCGTCGCGGAGAGCATAGCGTCGCCTGCCTCTCGCGTCACCGGTAGCAGTATAACGATCTCGGCACCGCCTCGCTCCACGTTCCGGGCGGAGATCTGCCCGCCGTGTTCCTCGATCAATTTCTTCACGATCGCCAGCCCTAAGCCGGTACCCTTAGCCTTGGTCGTGACGTACGGATCGAAAGCATGATCCACGACGTCATCCAGGAATCCAGGACCGTTATCGACAACGTTGATTTCTATCAGCTCAACGCCCGCGCGATGACGGTGCCGCGTCGAGATGTTTATCTCCTTATCGGCCTGATGCTCCATCGATTCGAGCGCGTTGCTGATCAAGTTGTTGAAGACCTGTCGCATCCGGCCCGCGTCGGCCTCTACATTCGGCAATCCCGAATCGAGCTCGAGCTGCAACCTCAGCGGTTGTTCGGAGTGACGATACAAGTCCGCGACCTCGGCGATCAGCTCATTCAAGTCGAAGCGAGCCATAGCCATGTCCGGCGTACGCGCGTATTCGCTGAAGGCGTTCACCATCTCCTTCATCGCCGCCACCTGCTGAATAATCGTGTGTGTGGCGCGGTCCAGAAGTTCAGAGTCGGCGTAATGCGCCCCGAGATAGCGGCGGCGTAGACGCTCCGCGGACAGTTGAATCGGGGTCAGCGGGTTCTTGATTTCATGCGCGAGCCGGCGCGCGACCTCGCCCCAGGCAGCATCGCGTTGAGCCTGCAGCAACGCAGTAATATCGTCGAATACGACGATGTAGCCTCCCGGATCCTCACGCTCCCCGGACAGCGCGGTGCAGGCGCACATCAGAACTCTTCTCCCCATCTCGCCGCGTAGAACAATCTGTTCACGCCACTCGTAGTCACCACGATCCAGGTGATATTTGGATACCGACAGGAACTGCGCCAACAACCGGTTGGACCCGGCCAGCTTCACGAGCGACTCCCCCAGATGGGCCTCGAGATTCACGCCGAGAATCGTACCCGCCGAACGATTCGCGGTCCGGATCCGCAGATCGGTCTCCAGGGATACAACACCGGTCGACAATCTGGCGAGAATTACCTCGACCTTTCTGCGTTCATCTTCGACCTGCTGCTGGCTTAGACTCGCCTGCTTGCGCGCTCGCGCCAGGCGTTGGGTCATATCGTTGAAGGAGTTGATCAGAAAACCGATCTCGTCCCGCGCCGGTATCGGTAAGCGGGTATCGAAATCTCCCCGAGCCACCGCTCGCGTTCCGGCCATCAGCTGTTGAATCGGTACGACAAGACGCTTGGCGGAGAAAAACGCGCCGTAGACTGCCGCGAGTAAAGTAATCAGCAACACGATGGTCAGCATCACGGTGAAATTCGTCTTTAGCGCTTCACGTAGAAACGAGAGCTCCGCATACTCGTCGTAGCTGGCTTCCACCAGATCGGCCAAGACGCTGATTCTCTGCTCGACTTCGAATCGTGCCTGCAGTATCGGCTGGTCGCTACGCGGCAACTCGGGGCTGAGCGTCACCGCGACAAGTATCTCGTAGCCCCCCTCCGCCTGGGGCTCAAGGCTCACATAGCCCTCCTCCGCATAAGGTTCCAGACTCACGAAGCCCGCCTCGATCTGAGGCTCCAGGCCCACGGAGGGATCCCTCTGACGCAGTTGGAAGATCACTTCGTCGCTTGGAGGCTGCGGCACGGTTAGCTCGGGGTTTTCCGAACTCGTGGCTAGAATCTGAGCGTTAACTGCGAATATGGTCAGTTCCGCAGCCTCGCTCTCGCGCCGCAGATCGACGAGCGCACCGACGATGTCGGTTCGATTGCTGCCCGCCAATTGCTGCGCCATGCTCAGGACATCGTCCAGGCGCTCTGTCTTCTGCAGATCGAGGGCCGCCTGGCTGAGCGCCAACGCATCGCCGAGTCCTTGCTCCACGTCGACATCGAACCAGCTGTCGATACCGCGATTGATAAATTGCACGGCGAAAGCGTAGACGATTAGCAGCGGCGTCACGGTCAGTACGACCAGCAAGGTCATCATGCGCGCTTTAAGGCGCGATCCGGGTACGTGCCGGCGGTAGTCGCGCATGAGTCTCAGCACACTGGCCAGTATTAAGACGAGCAATAACGCGATGCCCACGAGGTTGATCAGGAGAATCCAGGGTAGAGCGCGCGAAAAATCCTCGGAGTCTTGAGCGAGCGGAGAGAACAGCATCAGCGCCGCGAACCACATCAGCACGCCCATGATCAGGGCGACCGTGACTGCCGCTTGTTTTATTCGCCCAGCCGCCATGTGTACCATTCGCTCTCTAACGACCAGTCACGGCGCCAGAAAGCCAGCAGCCGTAATGGACCGGGAATGTCGTCCGTGCTCAGCACGGCCCTGATGCGGATGTCATAAGCGGCGTCTGAGTCCAACAACGCCGCATCGATTAGCGGAAGCTCGGTGACTCGCCCGAGAAAATTAAGCGCGGAAAATAACGTGGCGAACGAACTCTGTTCGCCGCTATTTAGATTCATGACGAGGTAGCGCGCACTCAGCGCACGGTACTGCAGCTCGTAGTCCTGTCGCAGGCCCGCCTCCTGGTCATCAAACCAGAAACGCCTGTTGCGCAGGAATTCCACTTCCATCTGCAACGTCAGGGCGACGCCCGCTTCCAGCGCTTCCCTGGCCTCGGTGGAAAGGCGGTACTCAACCCAGGCGTCGAGGTAGTAGACGCCGGACTCGAGCTCGACGCTCGCCGAACGGATCTCGAAGCGCCCGGGGTCCTGCTGACCGTGGGCCGACTGCTGAACGCCGAGCGCAACGATCGCTACGACGATGGAGTGGAATACTCGGGCGCCGATCCTCCGGCAGCCAGCAGCTGATTTATTGTTGCCCACGAGATTCCTGCGATGCTTGCATTAATCCTTCTTATTCAGACAAGCATAATAGAACCCGTCCATATTCGCCTCCCCGGAAAGGATCTGCCGGCCCAATGCCGGCCCGGGGCCGGCCGACTCGGCGTCTGAGACTTCCTCGAGAAAGCCGGAAACCCGGCCTTCGTTCTCGCGCGTGACGATCGTGCAGGTTACGTACAGCATCTTCCCGCCCGGAGCGAGCAACGGCCAGAGTGCGAGCAGAAGCTGCTTCTGCACGCCGCCTATTCGCTCTACGTCTTCCGGCCGCCGGAGAACTTTGATATCAGGATGCCGCCGGATGACCCCCAACGCGCTGCAGGGCGCATCCAGCAGTATCCGTTCGAACGGCCGGCCGTCCCACCAACCCGAGGGCTCGGCCGCATCGCCCTGTATGACGGTGCCCCGATGGCCGAGCCGATCGAAGGCCTCGCGGACGGTCGCCAGCCTCTGTGCATCGCGGTCAAGAGCGACCAACTCCGCAAGCTCAGGACAAGACTCTAATATGTGGGCGCTCTTACCGCCGGGCGCGGCACAAGCGTCCAGCACACGCTGGCCGGGCTCCAGCTGCAAGTAACCCGGGGCAAGTTGCGCTGCCGCGTCCTGGATAGAAACCAGACCGTCGTCGAAGCCGGGTAACGTGCTCATGGCCTGGGGCTCCGTTAATTGGATCGCGCCGTCCGCGGGACAGGCGGCCTCCGTAGCGATCCCGGACGCGGCTAGCATCTTCAGATACTCCGCGCGCTCGATTCGTCGCCGGTTGACCCTGAGCCACATCGGCGGTGTTTGATTATTGGCAGCGATGACGTCCTGCCAGCGCTCCGGCCAGTCGGTCTTGATTGCGTCGAGCAGCCAGCCGGGATGGCTCGCCAGTGCGCCGGGCGCGTCGGCCATGCGTCGATCGAGTTCGCCACGCTCCCGCAAGAACCGCCGCAGAACGGCGTTGACGAGTCCCTTGGCCCAACCGGCTCCGAGGTGCTGCGCCGCGGCAACCGTTGCTGCAACCGCCGCATGAGCGGGGACGCGCAGCCACTGAAGCTGGAAGAGTCCGAGCCTCAACAGAGCGGCCAGCTCGGCTTCGCGAGCCTTTAGCGGCCGATCGAGCAACTCCGCTACCTGCCACTGAATACGGTGATGCCAACGCAACACTCCGTAAGACAACGAGCGCAACAGAGCAAGATCTCGTGGCGCCGGCTGCGGCGACTTCGCGAACGCGTCTTCCAACGCCAGCCCATCCCGGATGACCTGTGCGTTGATCCTCGCGGCCAACGCCCGCAGCGCTACCCCGGGATCAGCGGACAAAAGACACACCCGCCAGCGAATGAGCATTCAGGTACGCCGACACCGGCATGACCCTCGCTGCGGGCGGTTGGACCTGAAGGAGACGCAGAACGCCGTCACTCGTGGCGATATCGATGCCGTCCTTGCCGGCAGCGACTATCGATCCGGGGGCCGCCCCGGTTGATTCCGGCACAGGTTCTGCCTCGTGAACCCGCAGAACGCGACCGTCGCTCAACGCTGCGACGCAGATCGGCCAAGGATTAAACGCCCGTACGCGGCGCGCCAACGACTCCGCGGCCTGCTGCCAGTCCAACGCGGCCTCGCCCTTCGAGACCTTCGCCGCGTGCGTCGCCGCGTGGTCGTCCTGGGCAGACGGTTGCAGGCTGCCGGCCAGGATTCCTGGCAGCGTCTCAAGCAACAGCTCCGCGCCTAACTGCGCGAGCCGGTCGTGCAACATCCCGGCGGTCTCGTGACTATTCATCTCCACCGATCGTTGAGCGTAGATCGGCCCGGTATCCAGCTCGAGCTCCATCCTCATAATGCTGACGCCGGTATGGCGGTCGCCTTCGAGGATGGCTCGCTGAATCGGCGCCGCGCCCCGCCAGCGGGGTAGGAGCGAGGCGTGAATATTGATCGCGCCCTGCTGCGGCCACGCCAACAGCCACTCGGGGAGCTTCAAGCCGTAGGCCACGACTACCAGCAGATTCGGGCGCGGCCCGCGACTGGTCAAGTCAGTGTCGTCGCGCAGCGTCGCGGGCTGGTGTACCGACAGGCCCCTGGTTTCACAGAGCTTTTTTATTGCGCTCGGAGCGAGCTTTCTTCCCCGGCCGGCCGGCCGGTCGGGCTGTGTCAGCACATCAGCGATGTCCGCCCCCGTCGACATCAGCGCCTCGAGTGCCGGAACCGCGAACTCTGGAGTTCCGGCGAAAGCGATGCGTGGCTTGGAGCTCACCCCGACAGGGACTCGCGATAACGATTCAGATAACAGGGGCTGAACGATGAGACAAATCGCCTTCCCCTGTCTCGCGCTTGGCCTTCTTCACCACTTTCTTCTTCAGCCGGTCGCGCTTCAGCGCCGACAGGTAATCGACGAATAGTTTGCCTTCCAGGTGGTCGATCTCGTGCTGAATACAGATAGCCAACAGGCCTTCGGCGTCGAACTCCTGCGTCTCGCCGTTCTCATCGAGTGCTTTGACGCTGATCCGCTCCGAACGGCTAACGGTCTCGAATACACCCGGAACTGACAGACACCCTTCCTCGTAGCTGACGCTGCCCTCTTGACTCAAGATCTCGGGATTGATCAGGCACAGCGGCTCGTCGCGCTCGTCCGAGATATCCATGACGAGAACTCGCTCGTGGACATCGACCTGGGTGGCAGCCAGCCCGATGCCGGGGGCCGCATACATGGTTTCGAGCATATCCGCCACGAGCGCGCGAGTTTCGTCGTCGACCTCCGCCACGGGGGCCGCCCGCGTACGCAGCCGGGGATCCGGATACTCCAGAATTGGGAGACATGACATTGTGGTTAGCCCAGCATTTCGTGTATAACCCAACGAAGTTTACTTAACTCTATGACTTTACAGGAATAGTAGTGTTTCCTCAGTCACTGACTTCGTTGGTCAAGAGTCCGTTCTCAGGGCCCGAGGATTATAGCAGTAACCCTCGGAGGATCACTGTTAGCGTCATTTTATTCGGTCTCAGGGAGCTTTGAGCCATGTTCTACGCGCATTTGCCGCCCATTCGCCTTGCCCGGTTCGCCGTGCCTGCCGCCGCCGTTCTCGGACTCCTGACCGGATGCGGTCTTCTCCCGTCGCGGTCGCAGCCCAGCGAGCCGCCGCCGCCCGACTACGAACCACAAACCGCATTGGCGCCTCTCGACAGCAGCCGCTCCACCGCGGTTGGGCAGGTGCCGC
Organism: Gammaproteobacteria bacterium; assembly: GCA_036444815.1. GTDB lineage: Bacteria > Pseudomonadota > Gammaproteobacteria > Steroidobacterales > Rariloculaceae > SMWC01. Next base: position 1,804 of record JAZFPW010000211.1, on the reverse strand, counting down.
CGCCGCGAGTACTGGTCAACCCCAGACACCCCGAACAGTACGTGGTCCAGCCCGGCGACACGCTTTGGGATATCTCCGAGATATTCCTACTGGACGCGTGGTATTGGCCGGAGATCTGGCAGATCAACCCGCAGGTCGCGAACCCTCATCTGATCTATCCCGGCGATATTCTCTCGCTGGCCTACTTGGTGGATGGCCAGCCCGTGATACAGATAGAGCGTGGTACCGCACAACGGCTATCCCCGCGCGTGCGCGCGGAGCGGCTTGAGCAGGCGATTCCGACGATCCCCGCAGAGATGTTGCGCTCCTTTCTCTCACGCCCGGTCGTCCTCGCGAGGAGCCAGCTTAGGCGCCTGCCTTATGTGGTTTACGTTGCGGAGGGACTACTCGGTGCCGCGGGCGAGGATGTCTACGTACGCGGCACTGATGACGCAGCAGGAACCGTGTTCGACATCGTCCACCTGGGCGAGCGACTCGTGGATCCTGACAACAATCGGACCCTGGGCTACGAAGGGATCTATGTCGGGCGGGGCCGGGTTCGACGTGCCGGCGATCCCTCGACCGTCTTCCTGACGGATTCGGTCCGCGAGACTCGGACGGGCGACTATCTAATGCAAATCGACGACGTCGCGCCTGCGAATTACTTCCCTCGGCCGCCGAGCGACGAGATCGAAGGCAGAATCATTTCGGTGATCAACGGCTTGTCGCTGATCGGCCAATACCAGGTGGTCGTTCTGAATCGAGGCGCTCGGCATGGGCTGGAGCCCGGCCACGTATTGCGGGCGTTCAAGACCGGAGAGCGGATCGACGATGAAGTCAAAGGCGCCTTATTTACCTTTAAAGTGCGTTTGCCCGATGAGCCGGCGGGCACGATGATGGTATTCCAAACCTACGAGCGCATGAGCTATGCCTTGGTCATGGAGGCAACGAGCGAAATTCGCGTACTGGATACCGTCCGCAACCCGTAAGCGGCGACACGCCAAGCCGGGGTTGAAACCCCGGAATACTCACGTCAGCATCGCCGGCTATGTGTGTTGACGCATGGCTGACGATCCTTCAGGCCACCTACCCGGGTACGCCTGGCGCTCTGGCGCTTCTCCGCTCACAGGGCAACGCAGCAGCCGTCGTTAATCTTCCTCGTCAAGAGCTGGTTGCGGCCGGCCTGGACGCGAAGACCGTCGCGCGGCTGCAGTCTCCCGACGCCGACCTGCTGGCAGCCTGGCGGCGCTGGCTGGAGGGTCCCGGTCATGCACTCGTCACCGTCGATAGCCCCGGTTACCCGCCGTTGTTACAGGCGATACCCGACGCCCCATTGGCTCTGTGGATCGCCGGAGCCCGGCCCGACCTGTTGCACGCACCGCAGCTCGCGATGGTCGGTAGTCGTAACCCCACTCGTAGCGGCCGCGATACGGCCGAACGGTTCGCGCACTATCTGGCTGACCGAGGACTGACGATTACGAGCGGTCTGGCGACCGGCATCGATGGCGCATGTCACCGCGGTGGCCTCGCCGGAACGGCGGGAACCGTCGCAGTTCTAGGCTCGGGCCTCGACGCCATCTACCCTTCGACCCATGACGCGTTAGCTCGGAACATCGTCGCCGGCGGCCTGCTGGTCTCCGAGTATCCGCCCGACACGCCACCACGATCTCTACACTTCCCGCAACGCAATCGGATCATCGCCGGCCTAAGCGTCGGGACGCTGGTCGTCGAGGCTGCCCGCCGCAGCGGGGCGTTGATTACGGCGCGTCTGGCGGCGGAGTACGGGAGAGAAGTATTCGCCATCCCGGGTTCCATTCACAGTCCT
>JAZFPW010000210.1:0-3408 GCA_036444815.1 Gammaproteobacteria bacterium | reverse complement strand
TCGTCGGCATCTTGAGTCCCGAATGCAACGCGAAGTTCCAGCTCAGCCCGCTGGCGAAGTTGCCGCTAAGGCCGGCTCCTGCCTCCCACCACGTCGACGGGATAATCACGCTCTCGACGCTATTGCGCTCAACGCCGAAAAATGTGGGTGGTTCGTGAGTTTCGTTGAGGATCCCAACCGGTAGAAGAAATAGCCCGCCTTGTGCGGTGATGCGGTCGTCTAGCGCGAACTCGAGATACGCCTGCTCCAACTCAACCTCGCCAGGCAGGCCATCTCCGGACAGCGAGTGTTCCAGCTCGAGCTCGGAGAAAAAACGCACTCGGTCGTCGAACTCGTGAGCAAAAAAGAGTATGAAGCGATGGAAATCGACCTGATCCAAATCCCGGGCGGGGTCATCTGCGTCTAGCCGGTTATAGTGAAGCTCGCCGTAACCGCCGATCGACGTGTCTGAGCCTCTGGCGGCCGTGATCTCCAGTGCGTCGACGTAATCGGCCGTGGCGGCGACCCTGTCCTGAGTCGCTTCGATGGACTCCTCCGCCCCGGCAATCTGCCCCTGCGCGGCGCTGACCTGCCGCTTGAGCGCATCTATCTCCGACTGCTGCTGCTGAATGATTTCCCATAGCGCCTCAAGCGTCGGCGCGTCCTGTGCGGCAGCGGAAAGCGGCACCCCGAGGAGGGATGCGAAGGCAACCAATGTCAGCCGTCCGGGCACGAAATCCTTGTCCTCTGCCGTCGCGTGAAGTCAAACCGCGAAAGAATAGATCGTTCTTAACGCGAATGCAAATCATTCTCATTCCGATTAAACTCGTGCGAGTCGGCACGGAGCCGTTCTTCAGCCCGCCCGATATTATGTTTAACGCCCGCGTCTGAGTGTGGCAGGTGTCACAAATCAAGCTCAGCGTGCGCTAAGCGAAAAGTCGTGTTGGGTTGATGCTGGTGCGTGGGCGACGTTGACGGTGCTCAGATCGCGTCCCGCGTCTCGACTACGGCATCGTTCGAGGCGCGTGTCTCGGTCCCCACGGCGGCGATCGCCCGGAGTTCGGGAAACTTGACCACGGTACCAGGGCTGACGCGATCCAAGTCCAGGTCTGGGTTGAATTGGCGCAAGAGCCAGACCGGTACCTGGTACGTTCGCAGTGCAAGAATATAAAGTGACTCCCCCGTCCGCACGACATGTTCTCGCGTGTCGGTGATCTGATAAGCGAGGAAGAACGCTTCCTGCGTCCGGCGTTGATACTCGGTCCGGCGCTGCTCGAACGTAGCGCGATCGACTTGCGAGAAATTTAAGCGGAGACGCTGCCCGATTACGACAGCCTGCCTGAACGGCATCCCGTTGATATCTCGCAGCCGCTGAGTCCGGATCTCGAGCCAGTCGGCGTAATGCCCGAGCGTCTCCAGCGCCTGAACTTCGATCGTGCCGTCCGCATCGACGAGATAGTCACTGGGATCGCCCGCCATCTCCGCCTGTACGCTCGCGAAGACATTCGTGTCGGGCGTGAATTCCGGCTCCGTCTCCAGCGAATCGGCCACGTCGACCGGCGTAGTCTCCTCAACCAGTAGCTCGGATGGCTCGCGTATGAAGACCGGCGGCTCCGGTACTCGCTCGGCAGGCCGGAAATCCACCGGCCCGGGAGCCAGTGGCGTGAGCACGTCGGGCAGCAACGCCACAGGCCCCGATGCCCGTTGAATATCCGCCGCCGCGGTCGAAACCGTTGACAGCATCGCGGCTGGGGCTAGCTCCGCTTGAGCCGGCGGCTCCACGCGGGCGAGCGTCACCTCGACGACGGGCGCGTCCAACGGTTCGGTAGGACTGGCGAGGCGTAATTCCTGGCCGACGTAGATCAGATTCTTGTCGACGATGCGGTTGCGCACCAGCAATTGCTGTTCGGAGATGCCGAATCGACGCGAAATCCGATCGATGCTGTCACCGGCACGCACGACATAGGTCTCGCCCGGTTCTTCACCATTGAGCTGCGCTAGCGTCATCGGAAGAGTTCCTTCGCTGCCCGGCAAGCGTAGAACCTGGCCGGCGCGAATGAAGTTTCGGCTTCGCAACCCATTAAGCTGGACGAGCGAAGCGACACTGACCCGGTACCGCGTCGCGATCTCCGACACCGTGTCGCCGTTTCGCACACGGTGGATAATATCGGGCATCTGTGCCGCGTAACGCTGTGTCGCCGGGATCGCCGCCAGGTCGCCAACGGCGTCCGTCATCATCGCTGCCGGCAAACGCAAGTCGAAGCCACGAGGCACGAACTTGTCGCCGCTCCAGACGGCCTCCGTCAGCGCCGGATTCCAGCTACGCAACACGCCGCGATCCGTGTCGAGCGCCGACTGAAGCGTCGCCACCGTCAGGTAGTCGGGAACCTCCACGAGCTTCGTGTCGGCGGCCGGCTCGATTTCAAGTGGGCCGAAGTACTTGTCGTACTTAGCATCCACCTGGATAGCGGCCAGAAACGCCGTGTAGAAGTTTCTCGAGGCGAAACCGAACGTACGTCCCTCATACTCGCGCAGGATCGTCTCGATCGCATCCGTGCCCAACTGCCGCACCGCGCGGCGCATCCCCGCCTGGCCATGGTTATAGGCCGTGATAGCCAGCGGCCAGTTTCCCAGGACGTCGTAGTTGTTTAGGAGGAGCTGGGTCGCGGCAATCGTCGAGATAAACGGATCACGCCGTTCGTCGACGATATGATCGATACGCATGTAACGTAATCCTGTCGAGCGCGTGAATTGCCACATGCCGGCGGCGCCGACTTTGGAATACGCGGTCGGGTCGAAAGAAGACTCCACGTGAGGCAGCGCGACGAGTTGCGGCGGCAAACCACGCTCGGCGAGCACGCCTTCGATATAGGTTCTCCAGGTACCGGACCGCTTCAATCCCGCGCGAAACCGATCGGATTGACCGAGCTGGAAGCGCAGCCGTCGGGATGACGCGCGAAGATCAGCATTCGAGACATCGTCGGGCCACAGCGCCAGCACCAGTCGCTCTTCGGTCGAAAGGTCAGCGCGCTTGCCGTCGGCCAGGACGGCCAGGACGTCGCGCACTCCCTGATAGGCCGCGTTCAGCTGCCGGGTGCGAGCGCGTCGGCTGATGCCGTCAGGGAACAGAACGATGCGGTAGACGGCGCCCAGATTCTGCGAGTCATGAATGAAGCCGCTGCTTGTATCGATCTCGGTATAGACGCGTACCCAGAACTGGATATCCGGCTCCAACTCCGCTGGGCGCGGCAGATCCGCCGTCTGCGCGCCAACGGTGCCGGCCATTCCAACGGCCACTGCGGTCAACCAAATCCGTCTCATACTCGCTACGACCCTGCCAAGCGGGAAAGACCCCGTAGAACATAGAGAGATTATGGCCATTCGTCCAGGCTCGCCCGGACCCGGATCACGATCCACGGGGTACGCAAT
>JAZFPW010000209.1:0-3454 GCA_036444815.1 Gammaproteobacteria bacterium | reverse complement strand
ACAGCTCTTCGAGCAGACGCGTTTCTTGACCTATTTCAGGAACAGTGTGTTCGTTTCCTCGATGACCGTCTTCTTGACGCTCCTGATCGCGACGCCCGGCGCATATGCCCTGACCAGATTTCGCTTCTTCGGTCGAGAGAAGATCGCGACGGTCATCCTTTTCACTTACATGTTTTCCCCGATCATGATCATCATTCCGTTCTACGTTCTGATTCGCTATTTTGGAATGGTCAACACCCACCTCGCGCTGATTCTTGCCTACACCGCCTTTTGCTTGCCCTTCAGCCTGTGGATGCTGCGGACATTCTTTCAAAGCATACCCCTGGATCTTGAAGAAGCGGCCCTCACCGACGGGGCGGACCGACTGCGCGCCATCATCTATGTGGTTCTGCCCGTGGCGCTGCCAGGTGTCATCGCCACCGGCATCTTCACGTTCATTCTTGCCTGGAACGACTACATCTTCGTCAGAATCCTGATCTCGTCCGACGAGCTCAAGACCTTGTCGGTGGGTATAGCGGATCTTTACAACTCGAGCGTCATTGATTGGGGCATGATCATGGCTGGCGGGATGTTGATCATCGTGCCGGTCGTCATCGTCTTCGCCTACATACAGAAATATCTCGTATCAGGATGGGGAACCGGCGGTGTCAAAGGCTGACGCCGGCGCCACGTGTTCAGTCGAAGGAGCCTAGGATTGGCGCGAATCGTCTTGCAAGGATTGTGGAAGAAGTTCGGGTACATCGAGGCGGTACGCGGAATCGACCTGGTTGTCGAGAACGGTGAGTTCGTCGTTCTCGTTGGCCCGTCGGGCTGCGGCAAGACGACAACTTTGAGAATGATCGCCGGTCTCGAAGAGATTAGTCAGGGGAGCGTGAGTTTCGATGGAAAGGTGATCAATGACCTCCCACCGAAGGCGCGAGATGTGGCGATGGTGTTCCAGAGCTACGCTCTCTATCCCAACATGACGGTTGCAAGCAACATGGCGTTCGGCTTGAAAATGAAAGGTGTAGCGAAAGCGGATCGGGAGCAGACGGTGCGGGACGCGGCCGAGCTTCTCGGAATCACCGAGCTGCTCGATCGCAAGCCACGGGAGCTTTCTGGTGGCCAACGACAGCGGGTCGCCATGGGGCGGGCCATGGTCCGAAAGCCGAGCGTGTTTCTCTTCGACGAGCCGCTGAGCAACCTGGACGCCGCGCTGCGGATGCAGATGCGGGTCGAGATCAAAAAGATCCACCAACGGCTCAATACCACGGTGGTCTATGTGACGCACGATCAGATCGAGGCGATGACCCTGGCCGACCTTATCGTCGTGATGAACGAAGGTAAAATCGAACAGGTCGGAACACCCCTCGAGCTCTATCGACGTCCCGCCAACCGATTCGTGGCGAGCTTTATCGGCTCTCCGAGGATGAACCTCTTTCCGGGCAAGCTGGTGGACGAGGGATCGGGCCTCGTCGTCGAGTTGGAAGGCGGCGTTCGTCTCGCAATATCGGTGGAGCGGCAGGCGACATACCGACCCTTCCTGGGGCGCGACATCGAATTGGGGCTACGCCCCGAACATCTCACGGATGAACCAGAGGCCACAGGCCCGAACGCGCAGTTCATCGACGTGATGATTGACGTCATCGAGCCGACAGGTGCTACCAGCCTGATTACATTTTCAATCGACGGCAGCGAGTTCGCCGCGATCGTCGATTCTGACGTGCTCAGGCGGCCGAACGATCGTATTCGTCTGCGCGTGGACATGAGCCACATGCATCTCATCGATTTGGCCAGCGAGAAAGTGATTTTGGCGGATTGCAGCTAAAGGATGACGCGCCGCACGCCCTCGAGGCCTGGCGACACACAAGAGGAGAAAACGACATGATTATCGATCACCGTTGCTATACGCTGTATCCCCTTAAACTTGGCAAGTGGCTGGCGCTCTACGAGGAGTACGGCCTGCAGGTACAGCTCGAACACCTCGGCAATCTCATCGGCTTCTTCCAGACCGATATCGGGCCGCTCAACCAGGTCATACACCTTTGGGGCTTCGAGGATTTGAGCGACCGCCAGCGCCGCCGCGCGGCAATGGCCCAGGATGCAGCCTGGCAGGATTTCCTGCAGCGGAACGAGGAGCTGGGCGCGCTGCTATCCCAGGAGGACAAGATCATCGTGCCTGTGTCGTTCTCACCGATACAGTAAGAGGACGGCATCCGTCAGCCATGGGCCGAATCAGAGGAGCAATGCAATGAAGTTCGTCGCCGTGGTAACCCGCAAGGCGAGTTCGAGGCAGAAGCATTTCAGCCGCATCTGTCTGCGGAGGCCGAACGGGCAAAGCAGCTCTATATGGAAGGCAGTTTCCGCGAGATCTATTCGCGGAGCGATGGCAGGGGGAGCAATCCTCGTCATCGAAGCTACAGACCAATCGGAGGCGGGGGACGTAGCGCGCCGATCGCGCCCGCGGACCCGGTCGGACATCGCCGGCATTGAGAGGAGGTATTGCAATGGCCGATACATCGAACACAGAAAATCTGGAGCCAAGGACGGCCACCGACACCATCGGTTTCCGGCTCCTGCATACCATGCTTCGGGTTCGAGACCTCGAGCGATCGCTCGATTTCTATACCCGCCACTTGTCCATGCAGCTATTGCGTCGAAAGGACTTCCCGACCGGGAAGTTCACGCTCGCTTTCATTGGCTACGGGCCCGAGGCATCCACCACTGTGATCGAACTCACGCACAACTGGGAGCAGGACGAGCCCTATGACCACGGTAATGCGTACGGCCATATCGCGATCGCGGTGCCGGACATTTACAAGACCTGCGACGAGCTGAAGGCCAAGGGCGTGAGCATTCCGCGGCCGCCGGGCCCGATGAAGCACGGCGGCCGGGTCATCGCATTCATCGAGGATCCGGACGGCTACAAAATCGAGCTCATCGAGCGTGATTGACTGCGAGAAATCCCGCGATGAACCAGCTCTCGGGTGTCGAAGCAATGCGATCTGGACGCCCTGATCAAGGAAGTCTAAAGCAGATCGTCGACCTGGATTGATTGACGTGAGCTCAAGCGGCCGGCGGTACCGATGAACGCCTATTGCACCTTAAAGTTTGTACGCTGACAAGCAGTGTTGAGCCTGCATTTGGCTAGAGCCGGCCGAACGTCGCTTCGGACCGAAACGTTCGCTAAGGCCTGAAAGCGGCGAATCAGGGCCCAATCGCTTAGTCGGCTTAGGGTCAATAGCGGCTGTCCAGGGCTCGTCAGCGTGCGTCCGCTATGCGATCAATACCGGAAGTCAGCACGTCGTATTTCCGCTGCTGGGGGTTAAGCCGACGTAGTTCGCGATGTGTCAAACCGCCGCTTGTAGCCAAGAACGGACTCTTGAACAACGCGTTCGGCGACTATCTGACCGAGGCGGACGAAGTGAAGCCTGGGTGTGAAGACCCGGCCACGACATAACGCCACATTTCGACC
>JAZFPW010000208.1:0-5411 GCA_036444815.1 Gammaproteobacteria bacterium | reverse complement strand
GCCCTCCGGATCCTCACCCGAGAGCGTAAAGGCATCGGTATGGCACACGCCGGTCGCCACCAGTCGCACCAGCACTTCCGCGTCCTTCGGCCCCGCGACATCGACTTCTTCAATAGACAGAGGCCGCCCCGCCTCCCAGGCCACCGCCGCTCTCGCTTTCATTACTACGCCCCTTCGCCTGTGAGTTTTCTGATTCTGCTCTGTCGCATTCTAAGGGGGGGCCGCGCAGGCCGCCATCGATTTGCATGACTGCCGCTATACTCTTGTCTGCAAAGCGCCTTCTTATTTCATAGACAATTCCGCCCACTCTAATGCTGATCTTTTTAGGACTCGGAACCAATCTCGGTGACAGGGCGGGTAATCTCCGCCGTGCGCTGGAACTGTTAGGCACGAAACGCCTGACGATCCGGCGGATTTCGCCCGTGGTCGAGTCCCCCGCACTCCTGCCCGACGACGCACCCGCCGAGTGGAACCTGCCGTTCTTGAATCTGGTCGCCGAATGTGAAACCGAGACACAACCCGAGACGCTCTACAGCTGGATCGATGAGATTCAAACGGCACTCGGTCGCAAGGATGCGTCGCGCTGGTCGCCGCGGCCCATCGACATCGACATTCTGCTGTGGGGCCGCGAGCAGATTCACACGGAGCGCCTGACCATCCCGCATCCGCGGATACGGGAGAGGAGCTTCGTCCTCGCGCCGCTGATCGCGCTGGAGCCGCGCTTGACGATTCCGGGCCTGGCCGGCAAGACGCTCCTGGACTGGTCGAGAGAGCTGCCTCAGCACATTCCGTTGTGGATGGGCGTACTGAACGTGACGCCCGACTCGTTTTCCGACGGAGGGCAGCGTGAGACCTGGCCCGCTATCGAACCGCACGTCGACGCGATGATCGACGCGGGCGTGCATCTGATCGATGTGGGCGGGGAATCGACTCGGCCGGGTGCGCAGCCCATCTCGGCAGCGACAGAGTGGCTGCGCATCGAACCGGTCCTGGAAGAACTCGTGACTCGCCGCAATGCGGCTCCGCTAGCACCTCGTATCAGTGTCGATACCTATCACGCAACCACGGCTCGAAAAGCCCTGGCACTCGGCGTTGACATGATCAATGACGTCAGCGGCCTGAGTTCGCCCGAGATGGTGGAGCTCGCCAAGACCAGTGGCGCCGACTGGATCGCCATGCATAGCGTCAGCGTGCCTGTCGATCCGAAACGACAACTGCGCGGAGAGGACGACGGCTATCGCACGGTAGAACAGTGGCTTCTTCGGCGCCTCGATTCCTGGGACAAGGCAGGACTGGACTTGAGTCGCATCATCTTCGATCCGGGCATCGGCTTCGGCAAGAACAGCCTTCAGTCGCTGCAGATATTAAGGCGCGCCGGTGAGCTCCGACGACACGGCCTGCGGGTCCTGATCGGGCACTCCCGAAAGTCGTTTCTAAAACATCTGGCCGGTGACGGGATAGTCGATAAGGACCTGGCGACGCTGGGCGTGTCTCTGCAGCTGTGCGAACAGGGCGTGGATGTGCTGCGCGTACACGACGTGCCCCTGCACACGTCGGCCTATCGAGGCTGGAGTCACGCGCGATCACCGGCGCCCGCTGGCGCCGACCTTGGGCACGCCGCTCGTCATGAGCTCGAGTAGCAGCGCCGCTTTATCCAGGCTCTCCCGATATTCCGCCTCGACTTCAGAATCCGCGACGACGCCGCCCCCGGCCCACGCATGGATCTGGTCGCCCTGGCGCAACAATGTACGGATCGCGATATTGCAGTCCATGTTACCGTCGAAGCCGATATACCCGATCGATCCGCAGTAGACACTGCGACGGTGAGGCTCCAGCGACTCGATGATCTCCATGGCTCGCACCTTAGGTGCACCTGTGATCGAGCCGCCCGGGAAGCAGCCCTGCAGCAAGTCCAGCGCATGCCTATCCGCCGCCAGTCGTCCGCTGACGGTACTGACCAGATGATGAACATTCGCGAAACTCTCGATCTCGAACAGGCTGTTGACCACGATCGAGCCCGGTACGCAATTCTTGCCGAGATCGTTACGCAACAGGTCGACGATCATGACGTTCTCGGCCCGGTCTTTGGCACTCGCCCGAAGCTCGCTCGCGAGCTCAGCATCCTTCTGCTTCGACACGGAACGTGAGCGAGTTCCCTTGATGGGTTTGGTCTCCACGTCAGAGCCTCTGACGCTCAGGAACCGCTCTGGAGAGGACGACAGCAGGTCGCCCGAAGGCGTCGAGAGGAAGGCGGAGAAGGGTGCGGGGTTGATCTCCCGAAGACGCTCGTAGGCTTGCCAGGAATCGCCTTGCACTCTGGCAGCGAAACGCTGCGTGAGATTCACCTGATAGCAGTCTCCGGCTCGAATATGCTCCTGGATGCGGCGAAAGGCTTGCCCGTAGCTGTCACGATCGAAGTTCGAAGTTACGGGCGATAGCACTTCGAACGGCTGCGCGGCCGGGCTGGGCGGCTGGCCCGAGACTTTCTCGAGTAACTCTGGCCACTCGTCCAGCGTTCGCTCATCCCGGCCCTGCCCAACCAGCCAGGCCCGCTCCCGTAGATGATCGACAACGACGGCCCAGTCGTAGAGACCCATTGCCATGTCGGGCAGGTCGATATCTCGTTGAGCCAGATGGGGTAGCCGCTCGAATCTTCGGCCGAGGTCGTAACCGAAGTAACCGATGGCTCCGCCGGCGAACGGCAACCCGGCAACGCTGGGCGTGGGCTCGCCCAACTGCCGCTTCAAGAGCTCCAGCGGTTGCCGGTACGACAACTCGACGCGGTCCCGCGTTGTAATTTCGGTCACTTCGCCCCGAACCGTAAGCGTCGCATAGGGCTCGGCGGAAAAAATATCGAAGCGCCCCTGTCTGCTGTCAGGCCGACCGCTGTCGAGCAATGCACACCACGGCGCGTGAGCGAACGCGCTGAAGCACCGCGGCGTATCCGCTACGTAATCGAGTTCGGCGATTCTGGGCTGGGTCACTAGCAGGCTGTGCTCACGAAAACGTGACCATATTATGGGTTCTTGGTTCGCTTGCTCCTATAGTGATGCCAGACGAGTCTGGCGGCGACGGCCCGCCGAGGCTGCCAGCGGTCCCCGGACTCTGCCAGCGCCTCAGCCTCGATCCCCGGCAGGATATCGGCAACCCCATGACGCAGCGCCAGATCACCCGGAGGCCAGACATCGATTCGGCCCAACGCGGACATCGTATAGATCGCGGCGCTCCAGGGTCCGATGCCGGGTAACGCGATCAGCGCCGCCATCGCGTCACGGTCAGTCATCGCCGTGAGCCTAGTCAATGAGAACCGCCGTTCCACGATGGCGCGAGCCAACTCGTAACAATACCGAGACTTCTGCCGCGTCAGCCCCAGCGTACGCAGCTTATCCGCGCCGGCGGCGTGGAGGCGACGCGCCGACAGGCTACCGAGTTCTATCTTCAACCGCCGATAGATGCTGCGCGCCGCGACGATCGAGATCTGCTGCTCGAGAATGATCAGCACGAGCGAATCGATCCCGGGTTTTCGGCACCAGAACTCGGGCAACCCCCAGCGGCGCACGATCGTATCGAGTTCGGGATAGCGTCTTGCCAACGCGTGCGCGTAGGACGGGAACGTCTCTGCCGTCAGCTCTAGAGCGTCGGTCATACTTGCGGCGTCGGTGCGGTCTTGTGGATAATAGATTCTCCTATCGTGCGGCGGCCAGCGGAACGGCCGCAATCTCTACCGATACTGGGACCCCATGCAGAAGATCTTGGTCTGTCTGAAACGCGTTGTCGACTACAACGTCCGAGTCCGTGTGAAAGCTGATGGCTCGGGCATAGCACTCGAAGGCGTCAAGATGGCCATCAACCCCTTCGATGAAATCGCGCTCGAAGAAGCGTTGCGGATCAGAGAGCGCGGTGAAGCCGAGGAGATCGTAGCCGTCTCGCTCGGAACCAACGAGTGCGAGCAACAGCTCCGCACCGGGCTCGCGATGGGCGCAGACCGCGCCATCCTGGTAGAGACGGAAACGGCGCTCGAACCCCTCAGCGCGGCACGCGTCTTGAAGGCACTGGTCGACCGCGAGTCGCCGGACCTGGTGCTGCTGGGCAAACAGGCCATCGACGACGACAACAACCAGACGGGGCAGATGCTGGCTGCCCTGTGGGGGCGCCCCCAGGCGACGTTCGCGTCGGAAGTGGTGCTGAGTGGCGATCGCATGACGGTGACTCGCGAGGTCGACGCCGGGATGGAGGTCATCGAAATCGATCTGCCGGCCGTCATCACTACCGAGCTCCGGCTCAACGAGCCCCGTTACGTGAAGCTCCCGGACATCATGAAGGCCAGGAAAAAAACACTGGATATCGTCCCGTTGCAGGAATTAGGCCTCGAGCTCGAGCAGCAGTTTACGGTAAAGAAAACCGAACCGCCGGCGGATCGGCAGAAAGGAATTCTCGTCGCTGATGTGGCGGAACTCGTGCAGACGCTGACCGACAAGGGGCTCCTCTGATGGCACGGGTACTGATCGTCGCCGAGCACGACGGCGAGCATCTAAACTTAAGCACGGCGAAATGCGTGAGCTGTGCCGCAAGCTTCGACAACGACGGCATCGACGTCGCCGTCCTGGCCGCCGACGGCCAGGCCGTCGCCTCGGAGGCTGCAGCGCTCGAGGGCGTCACGACCGTGCTCCAGATCGATAATCCCGCCAACGAAGCATCGCTGGCAGCGACCTGGGCACCCCAGATCGTTGCGTTGGCGGCAGACTATAGTCATGTGTTCGGGCCATCGACGACATTCGGCAAGGACTTGATGCCCCGGGTCGCCGCGTTACTGGGCGTCGGACAACTCAGCGACGTCATGTCCACCGCGGACGGCCAGATATTCCTGCGGCCGATCTACGCCGGCAACGCGATCGTCACGGTCGAGGCACGCGACGATCGGCTCGTGGTCGCGACGGTTCGAACGGCGTCCTACGCGGCGGTCGAGGAGACCGGCAGCGCACCGATCGAGGAGCGCTCGGTGGAAGTTGACCTTCCCACCCACACCCGCTTCGTAGCACTTCGTGGCGACACCAGCAGCGAGCGTCCCGACCTGCAGGTCGCAGCGACAGTGGTATCGGGTGGTCGAGCACTCGGCAGCGCGGACAACTTCCAGATGATCTACGACTTAGCCGATCGCCTGGGCGCGGCGGTCGGGGCCTCACGGGCCGCCGTAGATGCTAATTTGGTCGGCAACGACCTCCAGGTCGGACAGACAGGAAAAATTATCGCGCCCGACCTCTACATCGCGGTCGGCATCTCCGGCGCTATCCAGCACCTCACGGGCATCAAGGATGCCGGGACGATCGTCGCGATCAACAAAGACGCGGAAGCGCCCATTTTCGAAGTCGCAGACATCGGCCTGGTCGGCGACCTCTTCGCCGTGCTGCCCG
>JAZFPW010000207.1:0-13531 GCA_036444815.1 Gammaproteobacteria bacterium | reverse complement strand
CGTACCAGGCAGACGTGACGGCGGCACGCGAACTCCGCACGACGGCGTTTCAGCAGTATGCCGACACTGCGACCGATCTACTCACCGAAGCAAACGGTGACACCGCACGAATGGCGTTGGATTACGGGTTGGTCGACGAGTTGCTGCCCCGAGACGGGATCAACGCGCGGCTGAAGGCATTAGTCGTCGACAGCGACGAGGAGGACGATGGTGACGATGATGGCGCGGATGACTATCCGCGCATCGGCCATGAAGCGTACCTCCGCGTGATTCGTGGCGAGGCATCCGATCCGTCGGCCGAGGACAGCGTCGGTGTCGTCGTAGCGTCCGGAATTATCCTCGACGGAACTCAGCCTCCGGGGACTGTCGGCGGCGATTCGACGGCCAGATTGATCCGACGCGCCACGGCGAATGAGCGGATTAAGGCGCTCGTGCTTCGGGTGGACAGCCCTGGCGGAAGCGCCTTCGCTTCGGAGGTGGTACTTCGCGAACTGGAGGTATTCCAGGAAAGCGGCCGCCCGCTGGTGGCGTCCATGGGCAGTGTGGCCGCGTCCGGCGGTTATTGGATCTCGATGAGTGCGGATGAGATCTGGGCAAGCCCGACGACCCTGACGGGCTCGATCGGTATCGGCGCCACGTTCCCGACGTTCCAGCGATCTCTCGATCGGCTCGGTATTCACGTCGACGGGGTCGGCACGACAGCACTCGCGGGGCAGCTCGACCCGCTGCGAGAGCTCGGGCCGGACATTGTCGCGATCATCGGCCAGTCGATTCAGTATGGCTATGACCAGTTCGTCGGTAAAGTCGCCAGCCACCGCGATCAGTCCGTTGAGGAGATCGATGGAGTCGCACGGGGCCGGGTCTGGATCGCGACGGATGCACGTGATCGTGGTCTGATCGATAACCTCGGCAACCTCAGTGACGCGATTGCCTCGGCCGCCGGACTCGCGGGCCTGGAAGAGGACGGCTATAGGATCGAGTACCTGGAGAAAGAACTGGATTTCTCGGAGAGAATCGCGCTGGAGCTGGCCCAGGTCTTCGCGCCGCTGGTCCGGGCGCTGGGAGTCGAGCCGGTGGTGCCGCTCGAATTGCAGTGGCTAGTCGATGTCGCCGTCGAGCCTTTTCGGCTCCTGGAGCGATTGAACGATCCGCGAGACCTGTACGCTTATTGTTTCTGTGAAGCCCGTTAACGTCCGCACGCGCTTAGACGATTTTCAGTCATCTTTCATTAGCAACTCGGGATTCTTCGGGTAGTCGTAGAACACCAGCTCGGCATCTAACTCGGCGATCTCCGACCACTTCTTCGTCTGGAAGTCCATCGCGATGACGCCGCTGGTGGGCAGGTTGTCCATGCTGAGCTCCGGCAACAGTCGATTGACGAGTTCCGTCAGACCTGGGTTATGGCCGACGACCAGGAGGTCGGAGAAGTCGTCCTCCTGATCGCAGATCAGCTCGAGTATATTTTCCGCTGTCGCGAGGTAGAGTTTCTTCTTGATCTTCAAGCACTCGGTCGGGCAGTTAAGCGCCTCTGCGATGAGCTTCGCGGTCCGGCGCGCACGTACCGCCGAGCTGGAGACGATAATCGATGGACTAACGTTGCGCGCCGCCAGTCGTTTGCCCATCGTCGGGGCGTCACGCTTACCGCGGGCCGACAACGTCCGCTCGTGATCAGCCACCGAGGCTTCTTCCCAGCTCGACTTGGCGTGGCGGAGTAATGTCAGACGTTTCACTAGTGGTCCATCAATATAGCCTTGTTGGACCACTAGACCACGGTGTTCAGAGTAGGCCGGCCTCTAGCCGCGCCGCTTCCGACATCATCGCCTGGTTCCACGGCGGGTCGAAGACCAGTTCGACGTCGGCTCGCTCAACAGTGGGGACGATCTCGATCTTCTGTCGTACATCCGCCATGATGATTTCTCCCATCCCACAGCCCGGCGCCGTGAGCGTCATGTCGACTTCGACGATGCGTTGCCCGGCGTCGGTGTGCTCGATCTCGCAACGATAGACGAGGCCGAGGTCCACGATGTTAATGGGGATCTCCGGGTCATAGCACGTCTTGAGCTGTTGCCAGACCAATGACTCGAAGTCTTCCTCCGTCGCGTTGGGTGGAACCACCGGGGGTTTGGTTGGCTCTTTACCGAGTGCATCGGCGTCGATACCGGCGATCTGAAACAGGTTACCCTCGATATAGAGTGTGAAACTGCCGCCCAGCGCTTGGGTAAGAGATCCGGACGTGCCTTCGGGTAACGTGACTACTTCACCGGCCGGAATGATGACGGCAGAGCACTCCCGCGATAATGTGATCGTTTCGTGTTGCGGATAGTACATGTCTCACTCCGTTGAAACTTCGTCGTGCGTTCCGGTCAGGGCGTTCTTGAGCGCATGCCAGGCCAAGGTCGCGCATTTGACTCGGGTCGGATACGCACGCACGCCGGACAGCGCTGCCAGTTTATCCAATTCCTCGATCTCGGCGCTCTCGTCGAACTCTGGCGCGGTCAGCATGTCGTGTATTTTCTCGAATAGAGCTAAGTTTTCTTGTAACGACGCGCCCTTGACCCTCTCGGTCATCAGTGACGACGATGCTACGGAGATCGCGCACCCTGTCCCTTTGAAGCGGATATCTTGCACCGTGTCGCCATTTAGTTTCACATAGAGCGTCATGCGGTCGCCGCACAGCGGGTTCACGCCCTCGACGACGCGGTCCGCATCTTCCAACTCACCGAAGTTGCGAGGTCGACGGTTGTGATCGAGGATTACCTCGCGGTAGAGGTCCTGTAACTCGTTCAAGAGAACATTTCCAGGGCTTGGCGCAGTCCATGCATCAGTCTGTCCACGTCGTCTCGGTTGTTGTAAAGGGCGAATGAGGCGCGAGCCGTGGCCGGCACGCCGAAAAAATCCATAACCGGCATAGCGCAATGGTGTCCGGTGCGTATCGCAACGCCTTCGCGGTCAACGACCGTGCCCAGATCATGGGCGTGAATCTTGTCGAGGAGGAACGAGAGTACGCTGGCTTTGTGAGCTGCCGTGCCGATGATTCGCGCGCCCGGCAGTTGCAGAAGTTCGCTCGTCGCGTATTCAAGGAGATCTTGCTCGTGTGCGGCCAGCGCATCGAAATCGATGGCGTTGAGATAGTCGATTGCAGCGCCTAAGCCAATGGCGCCCGTGATATTCGGGGTGCCGGCTTCGAACTTATGGGGTAGGGCGTTATAGGTCGTCTCCTCGAAGCTCACCGTCAGGATCATCTCGCCGCCGCCCTGGTAAGGAGGCATCGCTTCCAATAACGCGCGTTTACCGTACAGGATGCCGATCCCAGTCGGACCAAACATCTTGTGACCGGACAGTGAATAAAAGTCACAGTCCAATGCCTGGACGTCGATCCGCAGGTGCGGTCCAGCCTGAGCGCCGTCGATCGACACCAGCGCGCCGGCCTCATGTGCTTCGGCGATCAGGTCCTGTAGCGGATTAATCGTACCCAAGGCATTCGAGATGTGGCCGAGCGCGACGATCTTGGTGTTGTTATTCAGGCGCGCGGTAAATCCGTCTCTATCGAGCTCGCCGGTCTCGGTAATGGGCGCCGGTATCACCCTTGCGCCGGTCCGTTGGCAGATGAGTTGCCATGGCACGATGTTGGAGTGGTGCTCCATCCGCGTGACCAGGACCTCATCGCCTGGGCCTAGGCGCGTCTGGCCGAGGCTAGCGGCGACGAGATTGATCGACTCCGTCGCGCCCCGGGTAAATATGATTTCGGCGCTGTCCGCTGCGTTGATATAGGCGCTGATTTTCCCCCTAGCGCCTTCGTAGGCCTCCGTCGATCGTTGGCTCAGCTGGTGGACACCGCGATGAACATTAGCGTGGTCGTATCGCTCATGATGCACCATCGCATCGATCACGGCTTGAGGGCGTTGCGAGGAAGCGGCGCTATCCAAATAGGCTAACGGCTTGCCATGCACTTCCTGATGCAGTGCCGGAAAATCCGCTCTGAGGGAGCTGATGTCGGAGACCAGCCGCGCGCGGGCTACCTTCGGCCGGAGTCCCAGCGCGCTCACAGGAGCTCGTCCCACCGTTGTTCGCCCGGGAGGTGGTTCAAGACTCTGCGAATGACGCGATCCTTGAGTTCCGGCATGTCGAAGCGCTGCAAGATATCGTTAGCGAATGCAAACGTCAGTAAGCTGCGGGCAGTCTCGTCGTCCACGCCTCTTGAACGCAGGTAGAAGAGTTGATTTTCATCCAGTTGCCCGATTGTCGCCCCGTGCGAGCATTTCACGTCATCGGCATAGATTTCGAGTTCCGGTTTCGTGTCGATCTCGGCGCGATCGGAGAGTAGTAGATTGTCACTGGACTGCGTCGCATCGATCTTCTGTGCGTCTCTGTGCACGACGACCTTACCGTTGAACACGCCGCGGCCGCGATCACCGATAATGCCCCTGAACGTCTCCCGGCTCACGGTTCTGGGCGCGGTGTGATCGATCCGGATGTGATTGTCGATATGCTGCCCTTCGGCCGCCATGAACAGGCCGAAGAGCTCGCAACTCGCGTACGGGCTCGCCAGATCTACGTGGACGTCATTCCGTACCAGCTTGCCGCCTAAGTCCACGTAACCGAGTTTGAGCTTCGCATCCTCCGCAAGTTTTGCCGTCAGCAGCTCGGTATGCAGGTGCGCCCGCCCGTGCTCCTGCAGCCGATAGAGTACAAGTTCGGAATGTGGCCCCTGGGAGATCCGCGTGACAACGTTCGTCCATGCGGGGCAATCGGCCGACCCGATAAAATGTTCAACGACTCGGAGTGTCGAGCCGGGTCCGAGATCGATGATGATACGCGGTTGAGGCGCGACGTACGGCCGCTCACTGGAGATGAAAATGAGATGTATCGGTTGGTCGATCCGCGTGCCGTCCGCGACACGCAAACAGGCGCCGTTGACAGCAAAGGCCGTATTGAGTGCTGCCAGCGGCCTGTCGTCGAACTCGTTGTCCGCCGCCATGTCCTCGGCGCTGCCCCAGGCTTCTGCCAGGCTTAGGATCTCCAGGCCGTCCTGCGACGTCGGCGTCTGGTCGCCGGCGAGCGGATGCCCATCGACGAAGACGATCGGCGAGTCCTCACTGCTGAGCGCCAGTTCATCGATCAACTGCTGCGTTCGAGAAGCGGCACTTTTCGGAGGCGAACCCGGGATCGGATCGAATTCTCCGGTGGCTAACAGTTTGAGATCCGTGTAGCGCCAGTCCTCCAACTTGCGGGTAGGGTAGCCCACCGCGTTGAATTTCGACATGGCGTTCTCTCGTGCCGCGCGGATCACAGCGGTGCCAGGCAGATCTTTCAGCCGGGTCCGGAATTGATCTGGGAGGTACTCCTGTGTCATGCGTTGCTGGCCTGATCCTGTACCCAGTCATAACCGCGCTCATCCAACTCGCGCGCCAAACTGCGGTCCCCGCTCTTAACTATCCGCCCCCCGGCCATCACGTGCACGTGATCGGGGACGACGAGTTCCAACAGGCGTTCGTAGTGGGTCACAAGGATCATGGAGCGATCCGGGCTGCGAAGGCTGTTCATTCCCGCCGCGACCACTTTCAACGCGTCAACATCCAGCCCGGAATCCGTTTCATCGAGGATCGCCAATGTGGGCTGCAAGACCAGCATCTGAAGTATCTCGTTGCGCTTCTTCTCGCCACCGGAAAAACCTTCATTGACACCGCGAGTCAGGAACTCCTTCGGAATCTGCATCGACTCGATCTTGGCCTTGATGATTTTCATGAATTCGAAGGCGTCGATTTCATCTTCGCCGCGCGCAACTCGCTGCGCGTTCAGGGCCGCCTTGAGGAGGTAGGTGTTATTCACGCCCGGGATCTCGGTCGGGTATTGAAAACCGAGGAACAGGCCGGCCTTCGCCCGCTCTTCAGGAGGCATGCTGAGAAGGTCCTGCCCGAGAAAACTGATCGAGCCCTTCACCACTTCATAGTCTTCGCGCCCGGCGATAACCAGAGCCAGGGTGCTCTTGCCGGACCCGTTGGGCCCCATGATGGCGTGCACTTCGCCGGCAGCGACGTCCAGGTTCAGCCCGTTCAGGATCGAGTGATCGTCGACGCGGACATGTAAGTCCTCAATTCGTAGCATTCGCTAAAACCCCATCCTCAGCCTATGGCGCCTTCCAGGCTCACGTTCAATAGATTCTGAGCTTCCACGGCGAACTCCATGGGCAGCGTTTTGAAAACCTCACGGCAGAAACCGTTAACGATCAGGTTGACGGCGTCCTCCTCGGATAGCCCACGCTGGCGACAGTAGAAGAGCTGATCTTCGCTGATCTTCGATGTGGTGGCTTCATGCTCGATCTGCGCGCTGCGTTCCCGCACCTCTATGTACGGAAAGGTGTGTGCACCCGACTTGTCGCCGATCAACAACGAGTCGCACTGCGTATAGTTCCGCGCACCACGTGCCGTCGGCATGATCCGGACCAGGCCACGGTAGGAGTTCTGCGCATGACCGGCCGCGATCCCCTTCGAAATAATCGTGCTGCGCGTATTGCGGCCGATATGAATCATCTTGGTGCCGGTATCGGCCTGCTGGTAGTTGTTCGCGACTGCGACAGAATAGAACTCACCCACCGAGTTCTCTCCACGCAGAATGCAGCTCGGATACTTCCAGGTGATCGCCGAGCCCGTTTCAACCTGGGTCCAGGAGATCTTCGAATTTGCACCGCGGCAATCGCCGCGCTTCGTGACGAAGTTGTAGATGCCGCCGACTCCGTTCTCATCGCCCGGATACCAGTTTTGTACCGTGGCATATTTTATCTCGGCATCCTCCAACGCGACGAGTTCCACGACCGCCGCGTGCAACTGATTTTCATCGCGCATTGGTGCGGTGCAGCCCTCGAGGTAACTCACGTAGCTGCCGGCCTCCGCGATGATGAGCGTGCGCTCGAACTGCCCGGTATTCGCCGCGTTGATTCGGAAGTACGTGGAGAGTTCCATCGGGCAGCGGACGCCCTTGGGGATATAGACGAACGAGCCATCGCTGAACACGGCCGAGTTCAGGGCGGCGAAGAAATTGTCTCGCTGCGGCACGACCGTACCGAGATAGCGTTCGACGAGTTCCGGGTGTTCCTTCACCGCGTCGGAGAATGAGCAGAAGATGACACCCGCGGCGGCCAATTTATCCTTGAAGGTCGTTGCCACGGAGACGCTATCGAATACCGCGTCGACCGCGACGCCCGCGAGGCGCGCTCTCTCGTGCAACGGGATGCCGAGCTTCTCGTAGGTCTCCAGAAGCTTCGGGTCGACTTCATCGAGACTCTTGGGCGCATCGTCCAGGTTTTTCGGCGCGGCGTAGTAGGAAATAGACTTGTAGTCGATTGGGGAGTAGCGGACGTGGGCCCACTCCGGTTCGGTCATCGTGACCCAGTGCCGATAAGCTTTCAGGCGCCACTCGGTCATAAATTCAGGTTCTCCCTTCTTTTGGGAGATCAACCGGACGACGTCCTCGTCCAGGCCGGGCGGTATCAGATCCTGTTCGATGTCGGTGACGAAGCCGTGCTCGTATTTCTGTTCGACCAGGGCGGATAAATTCTCGGAGTTCGTTGCCATGTCTAATCGCGTCCCTTCGGTTAACGGCTTGCGGTGTGGCCGAGAATGTCGTCTCTTAGCTTGAGAGTCGGCATCGGCAGGCCGCGGGTCTGCAAGTCCGCGAGGCTGACCTCGGTTAATGCGCGGCGAATACTCAGACTGATCCCCTGCCAGCCGGACCCGACCTGGCAAGTGGGCTCGAGACGGCAGTGGCTCACAGCGGAGCTGCATTCTGTGATCGCGACCGGGCCTTCGATCGCGTCAATGATCTCGGCCGCGGAAATCTCATCATCCGGCCGCGCGAGGGCATAACCGCCATGCGAACCGCGTTCGGACACGACTAGACCTGCGTGAGCCAATGCTTTTAACAGCTTGCTGACCGTCGGTTGGGAGAGATGGGTGGCCGCGGCCACCTGACCTGCACTGGCGAGCCCGTCGCCGCTGGCCGGAAGCTGAGCCAACACGAGGGTGCCATAATCCGTTAGTTTGCTAATGCGCAGCATGATGAGGCCCATGGCAGACAAATATGGGACCATTTTAGTACTCTTTGACCCGCGAGGCAAAGCTGGCCCCGGAGCGCCCGCTACCCTGCCGTCCGCGCCGGCAACGTTCTGCTATCCTTCACCGGGAATCGAAGCCGCCCGGGCCATCCAGTTCGGGCAAATCGCTCATTTCCAATCGATGTCGTCCAGAGGAGTAATGCATGAGTGTCGCGGAGTTGCATGCCGTGGCCCGGGCGATGGTCGCCCCGGGCAAGGGCATCCTGGCAGCAGACGAAAGTTCACCCACGATCAAGAAGCGTTTTGATTTGATATCAGTGGAGTCGACCGAAGACGCGCGTCGTACCTATCGGGAAATGCTGTTTGCAGCCCCCGGTGTATCAGCGCAGATCAGCGGTGTCATCATGTTCGACGAGACGCTTCGCCAGAGCGCCAGTGATGGAACGCCGTTTCCACAATATCTCGATCGGCTCGGCATTCTCCCGGGCATCAAGGTAGATAAGGGCGCCAAACCGCTCGCAGGTTTTCCAGGCGAAACTATTACCGAAGGGTTGGACGGACTGCGGGACCGGCTGAGCGAGTATCGCGAGCTGGGCGCCCGATTCGCGAAATGGCGTGCAGTGATCGATATCGGCGCGGACATTCCATCGGAGTTTTGTATTCTCGCCAACGCGCATGCGTTAGCACGCTACGCCGCGCTGTGCCAGGAGGCCGGGCTCGTGCCAATTGTCGAGCCAGAGGTCTTGATGGATGGCGACCATGACATCGCGCGCTGCGAGGAGGTTACGAATGTGACGCTTGCGGCCACGTTCGCGCAACTCGAGGCCCATCGAGTGTCTCTGGAGGGGATGATACTGAAACCTAATATGGTGATTTCGGGTAAGCAATGCTCCACTCAGGCATCCGTCCAAGAAGTTGCCGAAGCGACGATCCGTTGCTTGAGCACGAACGTTCCTGAAGCGGTGCCGGGCATCGCGTTTCTCTCCGGCGGACAGAGTGATGTCGACGCGACGGCGCATCTGAATTGCATGAATCAACTCGGCCCGCACCCGTGGGAACTGTCCTTCTCCTATGGGCGCGCGCTGCAGGCGCCGGCATTGAAAGCGTGGGGTGGGCAGGCGGAGAATCTCGGCGCCGGCCAGGAAGCACTCGCGCTACGGGCCAAGCTCAACGGTCTGGCGCGCGCGGGGGGTTACGACTCTGCGATGGAGCCCGCGAGTTAGCTTGCGTATTCGGTTCTCGGCCAGGCGGCCGCTTCTACCGCGTTACTGACGCGCTGTCCGGGCTAACGGCTGGTCGGCGGCGTCGCGCTGGCGACGCTCTCACTCGGGCATGAATTTCCTGATCTGCTCAAGCCGCGCTTCGATGCGCGCCCGATCTACGGAGTTGACATTAGGTGATTCGAGTGCCATCCGCAGTTGATTCATCGCCAGTGGCGCGCTGCCGATGGCCACGTAATACTCCGCCATGTAGAAGTGCGCGTTTCCTACGTCGCCCTCGGCGTTTGCAGCTCGGGCGATCAAACGAATTTGCTCCGGGGTCGGCGGCACGTTGTTCAGCAGGTCCAGCAGGATTTCATGCGCCGCCGCAGGCTCACCAGCGACGATCAGGGCCTCGGCGAAGCTGATCGTTAGCGGGACATTGCGCGGGAATAGGCTGACCGCTTCGGAGAACGCGTCCAACGCCGCATCGATTTGTCCGTTTCTCATCAGGCTCTCGCCAAGGCCGATTCGATACGGGATGACGCCGGGCGACTCGTCCACGAAATCCCCGAACATGCGTTCCGCCTCATCGTCTCGCCCCAGTCGTGACAGGGCTAGTGCCAGACCGTAGCGATCAGCGGGCTCGGTGCTGCCGTTGTCCAGGCGAGTAGAAAAAATCGAATAAGCGCCCTCTGGCGTAGGGGCCTGTAAGACCCGCAGGCGCGCTTTGACGATGCTGTAACTTGGGCTGTCTTCGACTTCCACACCGGGAAGCTGCCGTGCACGATCCCGTGCTTCCGCGATTCGTACGGACGTGACCGGATGCGTCTGCAGAATCGCCGGTATCTGTTCGCGGACGCTACCGTAGCGTCGCGAGAGCTTCTCGAAGAAACGGGACATACCCGTCGGATCGAAGCCGGCAGAGGAGAGTGTCTCTATCCCGACTCGGTCCGCTTCATGCTCGTTGGATCGAGTGAAATTGATCTGACGTTGCGCGGTGGCGCCTTGCGCGGCCGTAATGAGGCCGGTCGTTGCGTCGCCGCTCATGTCGGTCGCAGCGCTCAACAGAATAGCGGCCAGCATGGTGGCTATGGAGATCATACCGCTACGCTGGCTATCGTAGATGGAGCGAGCGATATGACGTTGCGTGACGTGAGCCACTTCGTGCGCCAACACCCCGGCCAACTCGCTCTCGGAATCGCTCGTGAGCAGCAGTCCGGAATTGACGCCGATGTATCCGCCGGGCAAAGCGAAAGCATTGATCGCGTCATCGTCCACGATGAAGAACTCGAAGTCCTGTTCGCCGTCGCTCGCCTGTCCGGCAAGTCGAGCGCCGATTCCCTGGATGTACTCCGTGAGCTGCGGATCGTCCATCACGGCGCCGGCGTTTCGAAGCTGCGCTACGACGCTCCGGCCTAGCCGAGCTTCCTGGCTCCTCGTGATGACCGAATCCGCGACGCTGCCGAAGTCGGGCAAGTCACTACCCTGCGCTGCGGCTGCGCCACACGCGGTTGCAAGTATCAAACTCGCTAACGATCTCAACATATTAGCCATGGTCGATATAGACCCCGATCGACTGCTCAATGTTCCGCAAACGATTCTCTCATGAGTTCTTTACAGGCTCCATGATGGCGTCCAGGTTCAGCTGATCACAGAACTCCATAAATTCTTCCCGCAGCCCGGAGATATGTATGCCCGCAGGGATATTAATAAACATCTGCACCGAAAACATTGCCGTCCCGGTATGTGCCGCAGGATAACTACGGGTAGTGACTTCGCCGATCTCGATGTTGCGCTCGGAAAAAAATCCCGCCAGGTTATGCACGATTCCCGGCTGGTCCAGGCACACGACATCGATGGCGTAGGGCACCAGTTTCTTGCTGAATACTCTTGGCTCGGTGCGCTTGAGCTGAATCGTGAGGCCGTTCGATTGGCCGAATTTGGCGAGATTCTGCTCCATCCGGCTGACCGTATGCCAGTTACCGGAGACGAGTAGCAGCATCGCGAATTCCGCTCCTAGGCCCGTCATGCGGCTTTCTCTGATGCTACCGCCACAGTCCAGGATAATCCGGGTCAGCTCGTGTACGACGCCCGTGCGATCACCGCCGACGGCAGAGATGACCATAAGCTGTTCCATAGGACGATTCCCTAAGTCCGGCAGACTGTTAGGCTGGCGGGGGCATCAGTGTACCCTGATATCGGTGCTCTGCAACGCCTCCGCCAAGTACCACGCGGGCGTCACGGGTGCCGCCGAGTTGCGCCATCCCGAGGCGCCCAGTACCATCGCGACCTCTAGGATTGGCGGGAAATGTAGATGCTCGCGGGCAGTATAGTGGCGCTGGTTACGCCGATGGATGCCGATGGTCGCGTCAACCACGAAGATTTGGCGAGGCTGATCGAGTACCACATCGATTCCGGCACGCAAGCGCTCGTCATTGCCGGGACGACCGGTGAATCAGCAACCCTTAGCCGGGATGAGCACATCGAATTGATCGATCGTGCTTGTACATTCGCGGCCGGCCGCGTGCCGGTCGTGGCCGGGACCGGCTCGAACTCGACGGCTCAGACGTTGGAACTCTCCAAGGCGGTCGATCAGCTGCCTGTCGCTGCGTTTCTCGTCGTCACTCCTTATTACAATAAGCCCGTCCAGGAGGGCCTTTACCAGCATTTCTCGCTGATCGCGGATGCGGTCCAGCGGCCCGTCATCCTCTACAACGTGCCGGGACGGACCGGGGTCGACCTCATACCGGAAACGACGATCAGGCTCGCAAGTCACGGCAACATCGTTGCGATCAAGGAGGCTACCGGAGAGTTAGGGCGTGTAGAGCCATTGCGAGACGGCTGTGGGCCGGAATTCTTGCTGTTGAGTGGCGATGACGGTACGTCGTGCGAGTTTATGTTGCGTGGCGGTGACGGTTGTATCTCGGTAACGGCTAACGTGGCACCGGCGCAGATGAGAGAGCTGTGCGATGCCGCTCTCTCAGGAAATCGCGAGACGGCAACACGCATCGACGGGACGTTAAGAGCGCTTCATGAGGCGTTGTTCTTCGAAAGCAATCCGATCCCCGTGAAGTGGGCCGTGGAAAAGCTTGGCTACGCGGGCCCCGGAATCCGTTTGCCGTTGACTGGGCTGGCCGCGCAGTATCGTGAGGGACTGCTGGCCGCGATGCGGACAGCAGAGGTCGAGGTCGGCTAGTGATGGTGACAAGACGGTTACTGATCGGGATACTTGTAATCTGGTGGCTGGGCGGTTGCTCCGGCGTCGGACTGCGCTGCGAGGATCCGGCCCGTTATACGGGTAGCGGGGAAGTCCCACCAGTGCGCATACCGGACGATCTCAATCCGCCGGATGAGTCGCAGTCCTTACGTATTCCGGCGCCGATTGAAGGAGAGGTCGAACAGGTAATTTCTACGGGACCGTGTCTGGAATCACCGCCAGATTTCTATGAGGCAGGGGCGCCCGGCTAGGCCGCAACGTCACACGGGTAGCGAGCGCGGCGGCTCCAGCGGCTAGATCTCTACGGGCTTGCCGCGCGCGCGGCTCAACATGAAGTCCACCGACAGTCGCCCGGGGCCATAGACCGTGATAGCGAGCAGCATCAGTCCCCATAGATAGTGGTCGGTAACGGACGCTTCAAATCCTGCGCTGAATATCACGTGGGCGTAAGCCACAACTGCCATGATGTTGACGGCCTGCAGGCCGATCGCGGACAGTCGTCCCGCCAAGCCGACGAACAACAGCGCGGGGAAGACCAACTCTCCCAGCGTACCGAGGATTGCGGCCAGGTTAGGGGGAAGCAACGGGACGCGATATTCGTACTGGAACAAAAACAGCGTTGAATCCCAGGACTGCAGCTTCAGTAATCCCGCTTTGAAAAATTGCCAGCCTACGAAGAGGCGCGCTCCAAGGATAAAAACATCCTGAAGATGATCGAGCAGCCGTGCGGGCTGAGCCACTAGTACGTCCAGGAGTTTGTCTATCATGTTGACGGGCCTCGAGTCGGATAATATCGATGGGTTGCGCGCGCGAGCGTGAATCCGGATAGGAGACCTGCGCTCGTCAATCGTTGCAGTGCAGTGGCCAAATCGAAGCTCGGGTCGTCAGCGGACTCGGACTCGAGTGCTTCTACGGCTTCCGCGAGTGTTTTCGCGTCGTCTAGATGCGTCGCGAGCGACGAGGCGCTTGCGTCGATGAGGTTTAGCTCGACGTTACCGGCTTGCCTTCGTACGACGACATGCTCGGCGCCGGAGCCCAGGTCGACGTCGGCTTCCTGACCGG
>JAZFPW010000206.1:0-3178 GCA_036444815.1 Gammaproteobacteria bacterium | reverse complement strand
TGACGAAGCGAGGCGAGCGTGAGTGCTCTATCGAGTTGACGGCTTCGCCGATACGCGGCCCGGAAGGAACCGAGGCCGGCTGTGTGATCGTCTTCCACGATGTCACCGAGATCCGCGGGCTGACTCGACAGATGTCCTACCAGGCGAGCCATGACGCGCTGACCGGGCTGATCAATCGAACCGAATTCGAACGGCGGCTCGAGGCCGCCTTGAAATCTGCCAGGGACGCCGATGGCGGGCACGTCGTCTGTTATTTGGATCTCGATCGCTTCAAGGCCGTCAACGACAGCAGCGGCCACCTTGCCGGCGATAACCTTCTCCGCGAGATCGCTAGTCTTCTAAAAGAGAAAGTGCGTGATTCGGACACCGTGGCTCGCCTGGGCGGCGATGAGTTCGGGTTACTGCTCGTCGGCTGCCCGTTGGATAAGGGGCGACAGATCGCCGATGACGTCTGTCAAGCGATTGCCGACTATCGATTCGTCCGGCTGGACCGGATATTCGACGTCGGTGTCAGTATTGGCCTGGTGGAGATCGGTCATGAAAGCGGCTCGGCGGAGACCGTTCTCGGTGCCGCCGACTCCGCATGCTACGTAGCGAAACAGCAGGGGCGCGGTCGAGTGCATGTCTACTCCGCTCGGGACGAGATGGTCGCGCGGCAGCGCGGCGAGATCGAGAGGTTGCAGCGCCTGCAGCGAGCGCTCAAAGAGGATCGCTTCGAGTTGTTCGTCCAATCGATCGTTTCGGTCGCGGGTCGAGTCACGGAAGGCCCGGCGATGGAGGTTCTGCTGCGCATGCGAGATGAGTCGGGCGAGTTGGTCCTGCCGGCTCAGTTCTTAGAATCGGCCGCCCGGTATCAGCTGATGCCGCACATCGACCGCTGGGTCGTGCAGGCGACGCTCACCGCGGTGGCTAGCGGCGTACTTCGGTTGCCCGACGAGCGGAGCTGCGCCGTCAACTTGTCAGGGCAGGTATTCGAGGATGAAGATTTTCTCGAATTCGTCGTGGAAGCGCTGGATCACACGGGCGTCTCGCCCTCACGGTTATGCTTCGAGGTTCCTGAATCCGCGGTAGTGAACAGTCTCGATCGTGCGAAACGGTTCGTCGATGTCCTACACGGTATCGGCTGCCGATTCGCGTTAGATGACTTCGGTAGCGGCATCGGCTCATTGTCGAATCTCAAGCACCTGGCCGTTGACTATCTGAAGATCGACGGCGTCTACGTCAACGACTTGGATACCGACAGCGTGAATCACGCCATGGTCACCGCGATGATCAAGATGGCACGTACCCTCAACTTCCAGATCATTGCCGAGCAGGTCGAAGAGCAGGCTTCGCTCGGGGCCGTCCGCCGGATGGGTGTCGATTTCGCGCAGGGCTATGTCGTCGAGCGCCCGCACGCGCTGCAGACCGTCCACTAACCGCGGTGACCGATAGGGGGCGCGCCCGGATAGGTCTTGCGAGCGTCGTGGGCGAGGAGCGTGCCATGGACGGCCTAAAGCGACGAGCTCACGATCCGAGCCGAGCCACGGACGGCGAGGCGAGATTGAGTCGAGCAAGACCTATCCGGGTGCGCCCCAACGCGCTAGAGGAACGGCACGGCCAGTAGCGCGACGATGTTGATGATCTTGATTAGCGGGTTGATGGCCGGCCCTGCGGTGTCCTTGTACGGATCGCCGACGGTGTCACCCGTTATGGCAGCCTTGTGAGCCTCCGACCCCTTGCCGCCGAGGTTACCGTCCTCGATGTACTTCTTCGCGTTATCCCAGGCGCCACCGCCGGTCGTCATGGAGATCGCCACGAACAGGCCGGTCACGATCGTGCCGACGAGCAGGCCGCCTAACGCCTGCGGACCGAGTAGCTTGCCGACGACGAGCGGCACGAGAATCGGTAGCAGCGACGGGACGATCATTTCCTTGATCGCAGCCTTGGTCAGCAGGTCGACCGCCGTGGAGTAATCCGGGCGACTCGTGCCCTCCATGATTCCGGGGATCTCGCGAAACTGTCTGCGAACCTCCTCGACGACCGAACCGGCAGCGCGACCGACCGCTTCCATCGCCATCGCGCCGAACAGGTAGGGCACCAGGCCGCCGATGAACAGGCCGATAATGACCCGGTGATCGGAGAGGTCGAAGGTCATCGCGCCGAGCCCGGCCTCTGCCAAGCTGTGGGTATAGTCGGCGAACAGCACGAGCGCCGCGAGACCGGCGGAACCGATCGCGTAGCCCTTCGTCACCGCCTTGGTCGTGTTACCGACAGCGTCCAACGCGTCTGTCACTTTGCGTACGCTGGGCGGCATCTCCGCCATCTCGGCAATGCCGCCGGCATTGTCCGTGATCGGGCCATACGCATCGAGCGCTACGATCATGCCGGTCATGGAAAGCATGCTCGTCGCGGCAATGGCGAGTCCGTAGAGCTCGGCGAGCTGATAAGCGCCCCAGATAGACGCACAGACGACGATCACGGGCAGCGCCGTCGACTTCATTGAGACGCCCAGCCCCGCGATGATATTGGTCGCATGGCCAGTGGTTGAGGCGCCGGCAATTTTTTTCACCGCCGCGTACTCCGTGCTCGTGTAGTACTCGGTGATGACGACCATGGCAGCAGTCAGCGCGAGACCGATCAGTGCCGCCAGATAGAGATTCAGCGCGCCGTCACCCATCAGCGCGTTCGTGACGGGATAGAAAGCGATGGCTGCCAGCGTGCCCGAAACAATGACGCCCTTATACAAAGCGCCCATGATCTTGCCGCTGTTCGTACTAACGAAAAACGTTCCGATGATACAAGCGACAATGGATACGGCGCCGAGCAGCATCGGGTAGATCACGGCATTCGGCCCGAGCGCGGCCGCGGTAAGTCCGCCCAAGATCATCGTCGCGATGAGCGTGACCGCGTAAGTCTCGAATAGGTCGGCGGCCATGCCGGCGCAATCACCGACGTTGTCGCCGACGTTGTCGGCTATTACGGCGGGGTTGCGCGGGTCATCCTCTGGAATACCCGCCTCCACTTTGCCGACCAGGTCGGCGCCGACATCCGCGCCTTTGGTGAAAATACCGCCGCCGAGTCGGGCGAAGATCGAGATCAGAGAGCCGCCGAAAGCGAGGCCGATCAGCGCCTTGAGGGCTGCATCCTCCGTCACCCCGATCGCGAGCAGGATGCCGTAGTAACCCGCCACACCCAG
>JAZFPW010000205.1:0-3073 GCA_036444815.1 Gammaproteobacteria bacterium | reverse complement strand
CGCTGAGCGCGAAACGTTCGATCGCATGTTTCTGGGCCCCGGACGGCACGCCATCGCCGCTCGTCGAAGGGTGGTCCGCGAACAGCGTCGTATCGACGACCAGGTCGCCATCCTCCCATCGGCCGATGGAGTGGCCCTGGTTCGTGCGCTCACCGGCCTCGGGATGCCCGCGCCCGTCCGTATAGACGGTGCGCACGTTGTCGAAAAACTCGTTGCGAATCACGACGCGGTCTTCCTCGACGTCGATCTCCGTGAGATAGACCGCAGTGGCCGTCAGGACACCCGGTGTCGGCGGCGGAATACACCGTGCGATCGGGCTCTGGATCCGGTAATCGTAGCTAGCTCGTGCCGCCGCGCCGGCCGCGGTCAGCGGCAGGTCGTTAAGGCGTTCTTTGAACGGGAGTAGCGTCGAGGTGCGTCCTTTCCAGACACCCGCGATGCTGCTGGCGCTGGCGCTGCCTTCGTAATCGCTCTCATCCTGGATCCAGACACGCCCATCGGCGGTCTCGATGGAGATCATCATGGCCAGTTTGTGTGCCGGATTCCGTTCCGGGTGCGCGCGGACAGAGATCACGTCCCCGGGGCGCAGCGAATCCTGCGTCCAGCCACTGCGCGACATGACCGGAGTCGATCCCGTCTCGATCCCCCACTCGACGAGTTGACCGCTCTCGTCCTCGGTCTCGATGAAGGTCGTGATGTGCGGGTTCCTCCAAAGATAGCGGGTGACGGTACCCTGAAAAGTCACGACGGCTTGTTCGTCATAGCCCGCGTCGCTGTGATGCCCGGAAGCCGGGGTCACGGCGAGAAACGTCGTTCCGACGACGAGCGCCAATAGAATGGACTTCCCCAGGGCAGGTGCCCACAGTCTTGTCACTTTTTATTCCTCCTGCCGCCTCCCGGTCGGACGGGAGTAGCTGCCCGGTCGAGTTTAGCAGGACACGGGACGCGTTGGCATTGCATCTGCTGCAAACTGCGGGCAAATCGTGCAACATCGGCAGAGAATACGGACCCGCGTGTCTAGGCCAGGCATTCTGCCGGGCAGCGGACATCGTTCGACGCCAGGAGGCATCGATGCAGTTCAGACGCCTAAGCCTCGCAGCCGCGCTCGTGCTCGCGGCGTCGCTGCCTAGCTGGGCGCATCATTCCCACAGCAACTACTTCACCTCGGAATACACGTTGCTCGACGGAACGGTGACGGAGTTCCTCTGGATGAATCCGCATACTTGGATCTTCCTCGAGGTGACGGATGCCGACGGCCGGGCGGTCGTGTGGACGTTAGAGGGCGCGAGCCCGACCGAGCTCACGAGGGATGGCTGGGCTCGAGACGACGTCGAGGTCGGTGACCAGATCTCGGTACGATGCCATCAGCTGAAGGATCGCTCCGATGGCTGCCTGCTCGGTTTCTTGACGCCGGAAGGTGGCGTAGAGAAGGAGTGGGACTAGCTTGATCGGTCCGGGCGGTCGAGGGAAAAGACGATGCGCTTTATCTCGCAACTATCGGTAGCGTTGATCCTGTTCTCATCCGCGGCTTCGTTCGCGCAAGGCTGGATCGAGTATATCAATCGGACGGACCTGTTCATCGTCAACTTCCCGGGCGAGCCTGAGACGACGGAGACGACCCATCATTCCGCGTTCGACGCGGATTTTCCTGCGCGTGTGTACACCGTCGACAACGAGCGCGGCCGCTACGCGATCACCGTGGTCGACTACAGGGACACCGAGGCAATCCATCTGGCGCGGACCAACAGGACTGAAGCGAACAGCGGCTCGGCCATCTGGATAACGGATGTGCGTGCATCGGTCGCCCATGCGGCCCAGGGATTCCGCGGCCGCGGTGGCGAAGTCACCTACGACGCGTGGGCCGACATCGACAAGATCGAAGGTCATCAGCTACAGATCACGAATCCCGATCGATCCCGAAGCTTTATCTCGATCCATTTGCACGCCAGCCGCCTCTATATTCTCGAAGCCACGGTGCCACCCGGATCTCCGCCACCGGGAGTTTTCCAGCAATCGCTGGGGATCCTCGACGAGGAAGGGCGGCGGATTCGCTATGTCATCGACGCGGACGGGAATAGGACTCGCATGGACGTGATGCACGAGTGGATTGGCGTCGACCCCGAGCTCGCCGGAGAGCAGCTAGTGGAGTAAAGCGCGCCGCGGCCCCCCCGTTCCCTACGGCCTAGCTCTGACATATTTCTGTATGTTCCGCGGCCGAGGCTCGCCAGCGTATAGATTGCCGTCGAGATCCACGGCAACGAACTCTGCTCCATTGCCCCCGATCTGACGCGGATCCCCCCACGGATACAGGATGAAGGCGCTTATCCAGCCCGTCTGTGCGTCTCCGATCCTGATCCCCATCTCCCAACCCGGGTTCTGCACATCGTCGGACTCGGAGTCCGTCACATAGATTTGGTCCGCTTCGTCGAAGTAGATTCCACTCGGTCGCCCGAATTGCGTCCAGATCGCAAGGAAGTTCCCGTCCTGGTCGAAGAGCTGGATCCGGTTATTCCACCGGTCGGCCACGAACAGCCGGCCTCGGGAATCGATCGCGATCGCGTGTGACCCCCGGAACTCGCCCGGACCGTAGCCGGTCTGTCCCCAGGCGTTGATGAATGTCCCGTCGCTCGAGTACTTCACGACGCGGTTGTTCGTATTAGTATCGTGGCCGTCCGTGACGAAGATGTCGCCGTTGTCAGCCACGACGACATCGCTCGGGGCGTTGAAGCTGTATGGACCGTCGCCGGGAACGCCCGGCGTGCCGAGCGTCATCAACACCTCTCCGTCGGGGCTGAACTTGACGACCTGGTGCCCCCGGGTCCCCTCGGGTGTTCGCGCGGCACTCACCGCATCGGTCACCCAGACGTTCCCGTCCTGGTCCACATAAATTCCATGGGGCCATATGAACATTCCGCCCCCGAAACTCGCCACCACATCGCCTTCCAAGTCGAACTTGATGATCGGGTCCAGATCAGAATCGAGGCACTCCCAGCCGAATAGCTCTCCGGGTGCGTCACACCGAATCACTGCCCAGAGATGTTCGCCATCGGAGTCCATCGTCACCCCGCCCACG
>JAZFPW010000204.1:0-4603 GCA_036444815.1 Gammaproteobacteria bacterium | reverse complement strand
AAACTCGAAGGGGCGTTGTCGGGCAGCTGCCCGACGCGGGTCGCGGGGGACCTTGCGGCCGCGGTCGACCTGGCGTGGGCGTTCGCGACGACGGGGACGACGATACTGCTGTCACCTGCATGCGCGAGCATGGATATGTTTGCAGATTACGCGGAGAGGGGCGAGGCGTATATCGCCGCCGTTCAGGAGTTGCTGCGGTGAGTCACAGCCTGGAAATTCGCGGCTTCAACCTGGACGGGCCGTCAGTGGCGGCCATCATCGCGCTAATGGTATTAGGCACGGTCATGGTGAGCTCTGCGTCGATCTCGGTCGCGGACCGTGACATGGGCGAACCGCTGTTCTATCTGTCGCGGCAACTGGGCGGCCTCCTCGTCGGTTGCGTCGTCGCACTGACCGCGATGCTGATCCCTACGAAGGTCTGGTTTCGGCTGAACTGGCTGCTGTTGCTGGGAAGCATGACGTTGCTGATTGCAGTACTCCTGCCCGGCTTCGGCCACACGGTGAACGGCAGCACTCGCTGGTTGGAGATTGGGCCGCTAACATTTCAATCGTCCGAACCTGCCCGCCTGTGTCTGCTCCTCTATCTCGCAAGTTATGTCGTTCGCCACCAGCAGGAACTCGGCGCGAGTCTGTTGGGCTTCTTGAAACCGATGCTGGTTGTCACGCTGGCCTGCGTGCTGCTGCTGGCGGAACCGGACTTCGGGGCTGCGGTCGTGTTAACCGTGACCAGTCTGGGTCTGCTGTTCGTCGGCGGCGCGAGGCTGCGGGATTTCGCGTTGTCATTCCTCGTGGCGCTGGTCGCGTTGTCGACGCTCGCGTTCTCCTCCA
Organism: Gammaproteobacteria bacterium; assembly: GCA_036444815.1. Lineage (GTDB taxonomy): Bacteria > Pseudomonadota > Gammaproteobacteria > Steroidobacterales > Rariloculaceae > SMWC01. The sequence goes on along the minus strand of JAZFPW010000204.1, from coordinate 3,775 downwards.
GTTACCGAATGCAGCGCCTGACGGCCTTCCTGGATCCTTGGGCGGATCCCTATGCGAGCGGCTTTCAACTAACACAATCGCTGATCGCGATCGGCCGAGGCGATTGGTTCGGCGTCGGTCTCGGCGATAGCGTGCAGAAACTTTTTTATCTGCCGGAGGCTCACACCGACTTCGTATTCGCTGTCTTGGCCGAAGAGCTTGGTTTCGTCGGCGTGACGCTGACCGTGTTCTTGTTCGGCGTGATCGTGTTTCGAGCCGTCGCGCTCGGGCCCAGAGCGGCTGCGCTGGGCATGCCGTTTCACGGTCTCGTTAGCACGGGTCTGGCGCTGACGATCGGACTGCAGGCGCTGATTAATATGGGAGTCAACACCGGTCTGCTGCCTACCAAGGGGTTGACGTTGCCGTTGATCAGCTACGGGCGTACGAGCGCCGTTATCACGCTGCTGTCGCTGGGGTTGCTGATACGCATCCAGCACGAGGTCCAGCAGGCCGCGCTCAGCGATTACGCTCGTCGACGCAGGAGGACGCAGCGGTGAGCCGCGGCCCCGTCATGATCCTCGGCGGCGGCACCGGTGGGCACGTCTATCCAGGACTCGCGGTGGCGAGCGCACTGCGTGAACGCGCCAGCACCGTCGTCTGGATGGGCACGCGCCACGGGCTTGAGGCACGCCTCGTCCCGGCGGCCGGCATCGAGATGGAATGGATCTCGATCGCGGGCTTGAGAGGGCGCGGCCCACTGGTCTGGTTGACGGCACCGTTCGCCGTGCTCCGCGCCCTATTCCAGGCGGTCGCGGCGTTGCGCCGCCGCCGACCCGTCGCCGTGCTCGGCCTGGGGGGCTTCGTCTCGGGCCCCGGTGGGCTCGCCGCCTGGCTGACCCGCAGACCGTTGCTGATTCACGAGCAAAACGCCGTCGCGGGTACGACGAATCGTATTCTGGCACGGTTCGCGCAGCGAATTTTCGGCGCGTTTCCACAGAGTTTCCCAGCGAGTGTCGATGCCGAACTCATCGGCAACCCGGTGCGACACTCGATACTGGCGTTGCCGATCCCGTCCGAGCGCTTCGCATCTCGAGTGGCTTCGGACACGGCGCTGCGGGTATTGGTACTCGGCGGCAGCCAGGGAGCGCGGGTTCTGAATGAACAGGTTCCGGCCGCGTTGGCTCGGCTGCCGCGCGAGATCGAGCTGGCCGTCTGGCACCAAGCGGGCGTGAGTCTAGACGTCGCGCAGGCCGCGTATGCTCGCGCGGGCCTCGAGCCCAGACTCGATGTGTTCATCGAGGACATGGCCACTGCCTATGGCTGGGCAGATCTGGTGATATGCCGTGCCGGGGCGCTGACGGTAGCCGAGCTGGCCGCAGCGGGGATAGGCGCCGTCCTGATCCCGTTTCCTCACGCCACCGATGACCATCAACTGAAGAACGCCATGAGCTTCGCCTCGCAAGGAGCGGGCATCGTGATCCCGGAAAACGAGCTCGATCCAGAGCGTCTGGCGCGGGAGCTCACGACGTTCTTATCCGATCACGAGGCACTGGTGCGCCTGGCTGAACACGCCCGCGCGCAGGCGAAGCCTCGTGCTGCAGAGATTCTGGCGGAAGCCTGCCTGGAGCTAGCGGAGGTTCGCTCATGACCAACCGCATGGGCCGAATCCAGTGCATCCACCTGATCGGCATCGGCGGTGCCGGCATGAGCGGAATCGCCGAGGTGTTGCTCAACCTCGGTTATCAGGTCCAGGGTTCGGATCTGCTCAGCAATGCCGTGACGGAACGTCTCGTGTCGCTAGGCGGTCACGTCTTCCAAGGGCACGACGCGGACTACCTGCGCGACGCGGATGTCGTCGTCGTCTCCAGCGCGATCCCCGCTACCAACCCGGAAGTCACCGAAGCGCAGCGGCGACGGATTCCGGTCGTGCAGCGGGCCGAGATGCTGGCGGAATTGATGCGCTTCCATTACGGCATCGCCGTGGCCGGAACGCACGGCAAGACGACTACCACCAGCCTCGTCGCCAGCGTACTCGCGGAGGGCGGCTTGGACCCGACCTTCGTAATCGGTGGCCGGCTCGCCAGTGTCGATGCCAACGCCAAGTTGGGCTCCGGTCGATATCTCGTCGCCGAAGCCGATGAGAGCGACGCGTCTTTCTTGCACCTGCAGCCGATGATCGCCGTAGTGACCAACATCGATGCGGATCATCTGACGAGTTACGAAGGTGATCTCGGGCGCCTGAAGCAAGGGTTCACCGATTTTCTCCACAACCTGCCGTTCTATGGCCTCGCGGTGATGTGCGCTGACGACGCGAACACGCGCGAGCTGATCCCCGGGCTCGGTAGGCGCGTCGTCACCTACGGTTTCTCCGAGAGTGCGGATGTTCAGGCGCGTAATGCTCGGACAACGGGGTTGGCGACGTCGTTCGAGGTGCACCGAATCGACCTCAAACCGCTGCAGCTGACGCTGAACCTGCCCGGCCGGCACAACGTGCTGAATGCCCTGGCAGCTGTCGCAGTCGCGGCGGAGTTGAAAGTGGAAGACCGGGCCATCCAGGCCGCGTTCGCTGAGTTCGCGGGGATCGATCGCCGCTTTCAAGTGCTCGGGAGCGTCGCGACGCCGAGTGGGCTAGTGACCTTCGTCGACGATTACGGACATCATCCCACTGAGATCGCCGCGACGCTCGCGGCCGCGCGCGAGACGTGGCCCGATCACCGCCTCGTCGTGGTGTTCCAGCCCCATCGCTATACCCGCACGCAGGAGCTCTTCGACGATTTCGCGCAGGTGCTGTCGACGACCGATGTGCTTGTCCTGACCGACGTCTATGCGGCTGGCGAGGAGCCGATCACCGGCGCCGATGGCCGCTCGCTGGCACGCGCCGTGCGAGCTCGCGGCGCCGTGGAACCGATTTTTATCGAGAATCTCGACACACTAGCCGGGACGCTCGCGGAAGTGATCCGCGCCGATGACGTCGTATTGACAATGGGGGCAGGCAGCATCGGCGCTGTCGCCCGGTCCTTGCCCGACCGCCTGGCGACCAAGGGACCAGTCGAGGTCAAGCGGTGAGCGCGGCTATGAATCTGACGACGCCGACACCTGAGCTCTTACACGACGAGCCCATGACTCGACACACCTCGTGGCGAGTCGGTGGGCCCGCCGACCTGTTCTTCAAACCCGACAGCGTCGCCTCGCTGCAGGATTTTCTGCGCTCGCTCGAGGAGGAGACGCCGCTGTTCTGGGTCGGGCTGGGTTCGAACCTCTTGGTGCGCGACGGTGGCGTCCGGGGCGCGGTGATCTGCACGTTAGACCTTCCGGCAGCCATCGAGCACCTCGACGAATCGCGGGTACAGGTCGGCGCCGGCGTGCCGTGCACGGTATTCGCCAGGCAATGCATACGGTGGAAGCTGGGCCCGGCCGCTTTCTTCGCCGGAATTCCCGGGACCGTGGGCGGTGCTCTGGCGATGAACGCGGGTGCTTTCGGCGGAGAGACCTGGGAGCACGTCGCCGGCGTCGAAACGATCGATCGTGCCGGTGTACGACGAAGCCGCAGTGCGCAGGAGTTTCAAGTTGGTTACCGCTCTGTCAGGGGCGCCGCCGCAGAGTGGTTCCTCGGAGCGAGATTCGCATTCGCTTCGGACCAAGGAGCGGACATGGCGGAAATCAAAGCGATGTTGCGCAAGCGCGGCGATTCGCAGCCCCTTGGGAAGCTAAGCTGCGGTTCCGTGTTCCGCAATCCGCCGGGACAATTCGCAGCTCAGTTGATTGAACAGGCAGGACTGAAAGGTGCCACCTGCGG
>JAZFPW010000203.1:0-5010 GCA_036444815.1 Gammaproteobacteria bacterium | reverse complement strand
CTCTTCGGTCAGTTGAACTTCAATTCCCAAGCTCGCCTGAATGAAGACGTCGTAGCTCTCCGTGCTCCAGACCCGAAAAAGGCCGCGACTATCACTGTTCGCGGCTTGATAGACCCAGTCACCTCCGGAGTACACATCCGACCAACGACGCTCGCCGCCGGGCCGAAGCACGATCTCCTCTCCGTTCGGCAGCAACATATTGGTGATATAGAGTCCCGAGGGATTGACGCGGGATTGCCAGCCCGCAACGCGAACGTGTTCCCCAGTCGGGAATTCGTCTCCATTGATCCCGCTTCGTTCAAGGACATAAATACCCGAAGCCTCGATTTCCCAAAGCTGTTCTTCCCCGCGTGGACTCGAGGTTCGAACTGTGAAAGCAGGGTGAGGGTTTCGCCACGTTACGCTGACCAACTCGCCCTCCACCTCTACCACCGAGCTGGTATCGAAGTCGACTCTAGAATGATGCGCGGACGAGAAGACCGGCAGTAACAGAAACATTAAGCCAACAGCAGACTTAGATAGAGCAATTCGGTCCACGATCATCTCCCGTGATGATTCCACTGGTTCATTGAACTCGGATTGTACCGTAGCGACGCCAGACGGCAACGAGACTACTGTTGATTCAACAGACGCCGCAGCGCATCGATGTCAGGTTCGGAATCCCGGGGTCCCAGGCTGACACAATTCCATGGAAGAACTTGCTCATCGGGTGACCAGAGCCACTCCCGTCCGAGCGTTACCGGCTGCGTATAGTTGACCGGGTCGACAATCACGAGTTCCATCTGGAGATTGTCCTCGCCGGCCTCCCGCCAATACCGTTCTGTGATGTGAGCCTCTGGGCTAACGGGATAACCCCTGCTCGTGAACACGACCCCGCCCGCTAGATGCGTCGTCTCGACGGACAGCACGTTTCCCGACCAGTGGCCCATGGAATAGCCAAGTTCGGTATGCGGCCGGTCTGTCGATGGCCGGGCGCCTTCCATGTGTATCGAGCGGACCGTACCTCCGTGTTCAAGGTGCATCTCGATAGTTTCGTCCTCTTGAATGATCCGCATGGTGTTAAGCGTGCCTGCCCAGAGGATTGCAGGCATGCTTTCCGGCGCGCAGTCATCGACCTGTCTCGGATCCCCGACGAGCGGGTCGTAGGCACGGTGCGCTTGCTCTCCTATTTCGTTCAACGGATAGACGTCGGGTTGGGCGATTGTACGCGCGCCCGCGTAGATACCGGAAAAGTCCAGTTCAGACCCTGCGACTGGCATGCCGGGCGCCTGGGCGCGCACGGCGACATGGCCGATCACGCCTACAACAATCGCGAAACATAGTAGCGCTCTCACACTAGCTCTCCGTTCTCTTGTTGCCGCTACGTCCGCTAGCCTCATGGCATGACATACCCCATCTTGCCCGGAAATTCTTCCTCAAGTTCCCGCAACGCTCGAGCGTCCGCGAGGAAGCACTGAGTTCTCTCCAAGCGTGGATCGATATTTCCACAGATCGGGAGCCGTTCTCGCAGTCGACGCATGATCGGAGTATCGCCCCGGATACCGTATGCGACGAACAATTGTGCGGCCTCATCGTCAATCGCGCCATGCACCAGTACGGCGCGCAGCCGACCACGATAAGGAGCACGGGATCTGAGTATCGCAATGGTCACTTTGTCTCCCGCACTGAGGGAGTCGTCGGTCCAGCCCTCGCGAACGAGCGAAGCATATGAACTGAGTTCGACCAGCCAGTCCTCAACGACACCGTCCTCATTCGTGGCGTTCACAATCAATGCGGTATGAGGGTTGAGCAGCTTGTATATCTCGATAGAGCCCTCGAAAATCTCGATTACTTCCTCCCCCTGGTCTGTAAGCGCGGGAGCGAAGGAATGGTGTGCCGTGGCTGGTTGTAGCCACGTCATAAGAGCGGCTGCGAACATCGAGACGACGACTCCACGTCTCAGTCCTCGTTGGGCGAGACAACGAATGACTTTAAGCACTAGAGCTCTTCCAGCATACGCGCCAGCTCATCGATGTCGGGAGGCCCGGCGTCCCGGGGGCCTAGGCTGATGCATTCCCATGTTCGAATTTCGTCGTCGGGCGACCAGATCCATACCCGTCCGAGCTTCAAGATCTCCGTGTAGTTCGTCGGGTCATCGACCAGAAGCTCCATCCTCAGGTCGTTCTGTCCGGGTTCGCGCCAGTACCGCTCCGTAATTCGAGCTTCCCGAGTGATCGGATGGCCTCTATTGTTGCGTATCACACCGTCCATCATATGGGTCGTCTCGATTGTCAGGACGTCTCCGACCCAATGCCCCACGGAGTAGCCGAGGTAGGAATGCGGCTCATCCGGTGATGGGGCAGCACCGTGCACGGGTATGGAACGAGTTGTATTGCCCCGCTCGAAGCGCATCAGAATCCTTTCATCCTCTTGCACGATTTCCATGGGATTGTTCGACCAGAGAAGTCCGGGCATGGTCTCGACAGTGCAGTCATCGGTCTGGTTGGCAGCCGCGGAAAGCGGGTCATAGGCGTTGAATGCTCGCTGCGCCTCTGCAGTAAACGGATAAACGTCCGGTTCGAATACGGCAGCGACCCCTACAAAGACCGAGGATGAATAGACACCGGAGAAGTCCACTCCAGGCCCTGCAGATTGCGCACCGGGAACCTGGGCGCTCGCAATTTGATGGCTGAGGATCCCCCCAAAAACGACGAGACATGACAGCGCTCTCATTCTACTTCTCCATTCTATTGCGGCTGTTTCGATTGAACGGCTCGTCTCAGGGCATCACATATCCCATCGGGCCCGGAAATTCTTCCTCGAGCGCGCGCGACGCCTCAGCGTCCACAAGAAAACACTCCGTTCTGTGATAACTTGCGTCGATGGTCCCGCAGACGGGGAGCCGCTCCCGAAGTCGGCGCATGACCGGCGTATCCCCTCGGATGCCGTATGAGACCATTAGTCGTGCGGCCTCCTCTTTGGCCTTTCCATGGATCAACACGGCTCGAAGGCGGGCGCGATTCGGCGTGCGGGATGGGAATATAGAGACGGTCACTTCGTCCCCGGCACTGAGCGACTCGTCCGTCCAGCCCTCGCGAGCGAGCTGAGCCGCTGGGCTGAGCTCGATCAGCCAGCCCTCAGTGGCACCCGCCTCGTTCGTGACATTCACGATCAAGGCACCGTGAGGATTCAGTATTCTGAAGACCCTGACAGAGCCCTGAATGACCTGAATGGCTTCCTCCCCTTCCGCTGTATACACCGAAGCGAATGAATGGTGTGAAGAGGCTAGCTGTGGCCAGACCATTAGCGCACCCAGGAGCCCCGAGGGGATGAATCCGCCTTTCTTCCGCAGGTCCGTAAGACATCGCCGAACGCTCATTTCGTCTCTCCTCAACTGCTCCCGAAAGACCGAACGTTATAGTTCACTAGGCACCACCGCATCGACTGCGACGACCTGAGAGACTCTACGCCGTTTGGTTTCCCCTGCAAAGACATGCCTGTTCCAGACTGTTCTTATAGCTGGATTCTACACCCAAGAACGCTTGACCTGGGACCAGCCTACCTCCGATCATATGGGGGAACGCTCAAAGAATAACTGGCCTCTCTCGCGGGAGATTCGAATGCGACGACTCTGGACGCTGGCAGCATTAGTCTCTGCTAGCGCGGCGAACCAGGCATCTGCCGCGCCCAATATTCTTCTGATTCTGGCCGACGACATGGGAGTCGAGGCGCTGTCCGTCTACGGGTTGGGCGAGACGGCGCCCACTACCGCGACGATCGATGCGCTCGCCCGCGACGGTGTTCTATTTCGGAATTTCTGGTCCCAGCCCGTCTGTTCTCCGACGCGCGCGACGATCATGACGGGCCGCTACGGGTTTCGGACTGGCGTGGGCAGGCCGATCGCGCCCGCTGTGGACGGCGGCGGTTCCGGGCCGTTGCCGCCACCCCCGGTCAAGCCGGCATCGGCGCCCTGGGAACCAGCTGGCATGGGCCGCAATCCCGGCAATCCCGTTAGCCGCGGCCTGCCTTCGACCGAGTTCATGCTGCCGATGGCGCTAGATGCAGGTACCTTTGACCGCTATCGTACCGCCGCGATTGGTAAGTGGCATCTCGCTGACCCCGATAACGGTTGGCTACAGCACCCGAAGAATGCCGGTATCGATTTCTACTCGGTCATCATGCATGGGGAGGACTCCTACTTCGCCTGGCGCAAGGTCCTGAACGGCGAGGTCGTGGGAACCACGGTCCATTCGGCGATCGATCAGACCGAGACTGCCATCGATTGGATTGGCGAGCAGGGTGACGAGCCGTGGTTCATGTGGCTGAGTTTCATCTTGCCGCACACGCCGCTGCACCTGCCGCCGACGGATCTCCTGCAGTCGGATTATTCAGATCTGAGCCCGACGCAGAATACCTCAGAGAACCCAATTCGCTATTTCCACGCCATGATCGAAGCCATGGATACCGAGATTGGGCGAGTCTTGGACTCCATGGCGCCCAGTGTCCGCGAGAACACCTATGTCATTTTCATCGGTGACAACGGCACGACCAATAGCTCCGTGATTTCGCCATTCGAACCGGGGCGCGCGAAAGGCACGATCTATCAGGGCGGTCTCAACGTGCCGCTGATCGTCTCGGGGCCGGGTGTCGAGCGAGGCGCCGTTTCCGAGTCTTTGGTCAACTCCACCGATCTTTATTCCACAATACTCGAGATGGCCGAAGTGAAAGTGGATGAGGTGGTTCCAGACGGGGTCACCCTCGATTCGGTCAGCATCGTCCCGTATCTTTCGAGCCCCGAGTCGCCGTCGCGGCGCGACTGGGTCTATGCGGACGTCTTTTCCGGCAGCTTTCTAGGCGTAGCGAACGCAAATTACGCGATGCGCAACGACCGTTACAAATTATTGCGGCACGAGGGTCGCGAGGAGTTCTACGACCTCAGTCACGATCCCTACGAGCACGACGATCTGCTCGAAGGAACGATGTCAGCGGGACAGCAGGCGCAGTACGAGTCCTTGAGGGACCGGATACAGG
>JAZFPW010000202.1:0-5477 GCA_036444815.1 Gammaproteobacteria bacterium | reverse complement strand
ATTCCGACAGCAACAAGGACGGCGGTCTGGCGTCGGCTCGTTGGACGCTGCGCCAAGCGCAACAGGAACTCGTGGAGACCATGCGTCGCATGGATGTGAAGCTAACGATCTTTCATGGTCGTGGCGGCACCGTGAGCCGCGGTGGCGGGAGACTCCACGAAGCCGTGATGGCGTCACCGGCCGGCGCGGTCGCCGGACGCCTGCGAATGACCGAGCAGGGCGAGATGATCAATGCGAAATACGGCCTGCGGGCGATCGCGATGCGTTCCCTCGAACAGACGGTCAGCGCCGTGCTCTGGGTAACGGCGAAGGAACCGGTGCCGGATTCCTCGGAGGCCCGCTGGTGCTCCGTCATGGACGGGATCGCTACCGCTAGCCGAGACGTATACAAGGACCTGATCTACGACCAGCCTGAATTCTGGGAGTACTTCCGTGGTGCGACGCCGATAGATGTCATCGAGAAGCTCGGAATCGGTTCGCGACCCACATCCCGCTCGGGCAACTCGAATATCCAGGACATACGAGCGATCCCCTGGGTGTTCGCCTGGACGCAGACGCGACTGCTGCTACCGGGATGGTTCGGCGTCGGTTCCGGTCTGCAGCACGCGGTCGAGCAGTTCGGCGAGGATGTGCTGAAGGAGATGTTCGACCGCTGGCAATTCTTCCGGGTGCTGATCTCGGACGTCGAGGTCGTGCTCGGCAAGACCGATATCAAAATCGCCGAACGCTACTCTGAGCTTGCGGGCTCCCTTCACGAGGAGATCTTTCCGACGATACGCGCCGAATACGTGCGCTGTACCGAGATCATTCTTAGATTGCGAGAGCAGACTACGCTCCTGGAGAACGAAGATACGCTGCGTAGGGCCATTCGTCTGCGTAACCCCTACGTCGATCCGATGAGCCTGCTGCAGATAGATTTGCTGAAACGCTGGCGCGAAGGCGGGCGGACGGACGAGGCGGTACTGCAGGCGCTGATGGCCAGCATCAACGGGATCGCACACGGCATGCAGAATACCGGCTGAGAGTGTCGTGTCGGGCTGGCGACGCTATTCTGGCGGCTTAACGGGCGAGGACGGCAGCCAGTGAATCACGTGTTCTTCGACCTCGCTGGCGTCGATTTTTGACTCCGCTACCGCCCTGCCGCGTATCGAGATACCGGCGCGATGAACGCTCTCCCGAGATCCGGACACGAGCGGATGCCACCGCGCGAGACTGCGACCTTCGGCCAGACGGCGGTAGGCACAGGTCCGGGGCATCCAGGCGAGGTCGTCCAGATTCTCACGACTCAACACGACGCAGTCGGGGACGTGTTTGACCCGCTCGGGGTAATTGCTACAGCGACAGCTCGTCATATCCAACAGACGGCAGGCGACGTCGGTGTAATGTATCCGCCCGGTGTCCACGTCCTCGAGCTTGTGCAGGCAGCAGCGGCCGCAGCCGTCGCACAGGGATTCCCATTCGGCGCGGGTCATCTGCTGGAGCGTCTTGCGCTCCCAGAAAGGAGTAGCCGAGTCTGACCGGCGACCGCTGGAAGATTTCGCCATCGGCTCATAGTGTAAGGTGTTACGCCGTGGAAAAACGGATGAAAGCAGCGTTCCTGGATTACGGCACCCTCGGCCCCGGAGTCGATACTGCGCCGCTGGATGCACTCGTCGAAGTCGAGTACTACGAGTACTCCGACCCGGACGCGATTCCGGTTCGGTTACAGGATGCGGAGATCGGCATCGTCAACAAGGCGAGAATCGACGCCGCGACAATGACCGCGAATCCGCAGCTGAAGCTCATCGTCCTGGCCGCGACCGGTAGTGACAATGTCGATCTCGTGATGGCAGAAGAGCGCGGCGTTGCGGTCGCGAACATACGCGACTACTGCACCCCGGCCGTTGTCCAGCATGTATTCGCCTTGATCCTGGCGCTGACACGCCAGCTCAACGGTTATCAGGCCATAGTCACGGCCGGTGCCTGGCAGCGCAGCAATACGTTTGCGCTGTTCGATTACCCGATCCGCGAACTCACCGAAAAAGCGCTCGGCATCGTCGGCTATGGTGTCCTCGGGAGAGGCGTAGCCGCTGCGGGACGGGCATTCGGGATGGAGGTGCTGGTCTCTGCCCGCCCGGACGGTAGCGGCGGCACGGACGCAGAGCCCCGAATCCCGTTCGAATTACTGCTCGAACGGGCAGACGTTCTAAGTCTGCACTGCCCGCTGACCGAGGCTAATCGCCATCTGCTCGGCAAGCGTGAGTTCGCTGCGATGAAATCCGATGCGTTGCTGATCAATACCGCACGCGGCGCGTTGATCGACAGCGCAGCGTTGGTGGAGGCACTGAAGAGCGGCGCGATAGCCGGAGCGGGTATCGATGTGCTGGCCAAGGAGCCGCCGACCGATGAGGAGCCGTTGCTGGCCGCCGATATCCCCAACCTGATTTTGACGCCGCACATCGCCTGGACCGCGAAGGAATCCAGGCAGCGAACGCTGGACCAGGTGGCGGAGAATGTGAAGGACTACGTCGCAAGTGGTAAGCTGCGGCGGCTGGTCTGACGTCAGTGCCGAGGGGTCGGTGGGTTACCGGAAGAGTTCACGAGGCAGCCGGCCGCAAGCTCAAACACGCGGTGGCAACGGGCTGCCGCTGCGGTTTCATGGGTAACGAGGACGAGCGTAGTCTCAGCTGCGGCGTTGAGCTCGAAGAGCAGGTTCATGACCCGCTCGCCGGTCTTGTTGTCGAGATTCCCGGTGGGCTCGTCCGCGAACAACAGCGCCGGCTCCGTCACGAAGGCTCGAGCGATGGCGACGCGCTGCTTCTCGCCGCCCGACAGTTGTCGCGGGTAGTGGTGCAGGCGGCTGTCGAGGTCGACACGGCTCAACGCCTTGCGGGCTCGCTCCGCCTCATGATCCACGCCGCTCAGTTCTAGTGGCAGCAGCACGTTTTCGAGCGCCGTCAGCGACGGCAGCAGATGAAAGGATTGGAAGATGAAGCCGACTTGGCGACTGCGCAACCTCGCCCGGCCGTCCTCGTCCAGGGCCGTGAGTTCTTCGCCGCCGAGCCAGACCTGGCCGGTGGTGGGTTCGTCGAGACCCGCCAGGAGCGCCAATAACGTCGACTTTCCGGCTCCGGAAGGGCCTACGACCGCGGCGGTTTCGCCCCGGCTTACGCTGAGGGTGACATCGTCCAGGATGGTCAACTCCCCCTCAGGGCTGGTAACCTTTTTGGTCAATGCTCGGGCGGTCAGTAAGAAGTCTGCATCAGTCATGTTAGTCAAAGGCATATTTCCGGCCCATTTAGTCCGCGGAGTGCTGACTGCAGCTCTCGTTGCACTAGTCGGGGCCACGTCGGTCTGGTCTGCGGAGCGGACTATCGTCATCGTCGGCGACTCTCTGAGCAGCGGCCATGGGATGCGTCTCGAGCAGTCCTGGGTGTCCAAGTTGGAGGATCGCCTTAAGACCGAAGGTTACGGCTATGAGGTGGTCAATGCCAGTATCACAGGGGATACGACTTCCGGTGGCTTGGCCAGGTTGCCGCGGATCCTGGAGCTTCATCAACCCGCGTTCGTGATCATCGAGCTCGGCGGTAACGATGGGCTGCGCGGACAGCCGGTTAGCAATCTGCGCGCCAACCTGGCCGCGATGATCGAAATGACCCAGAATCACGGCGCGACAGCGGTGCTGACCGGTATCCGGATCCCTCCGAACTATGGCCCGTCGTACACGGAGTCGTTGGCCAACACCTATCCGGAATTGGCGAGCGAGTTCGGTATTCCGCTCGTGGGCTTCTTGATGGAAGACGTGGCGTTGAACGCCGAACTGATGCAGCCCGACGGTGTCCACCCCAACGCCCGTGGGAACGATGTCATGCTGGAGAATGTGTGGGCCGTGCTGATGGGATTGCTCTAGGTCTCGCCGGCTTCGTTGAGTGATGGATAAACCGTGGTTAAACGCTTATCCGCCCGGCGTGCCCGCTGAGATCGATCCGGACCAATACGCTTCCCTGACCGCGCTTCTCGAGGCGAGCTTCGCGCGCTTCGCAGAGTTGCCGGCATTCCTGAATCTCGGCACCCAGATGAGTTTCGCGGCGGTCGACGAATCGAGCCGCGACTTCGCTGCGTACCTGCAGTCGATCCCGTCGCTGCAGCCCGGCGATCGGGTCGCCGTCATGTTGCCGAACGTGCTGCAGTATCCGGTCGCCGTGTTCGGAATCCTGCGGGCCGGGCTCGTCGTCGTCAATGTCAACCCGCTGTACACACCCAGAGAGCTCGAACATCAACTGGCCGACAGCGGCGCGAGCGCGATCGTCGTGCTTGAGAATTTTGCCGGGACCGTCACGACAGTGCTCGAGGGGGCCGAATGCAACGTCGAGCTCGTCGTCGTTTCGAAGCTCGGCGATCATCTCCCCGGCGTGAAGCGCGTGTTAACCAATTTCGTCGTCAAGTACATCAAACGTCTGGTGCCGGAGTGGAATTTGGCCGGTGCAGTGGCCTACACCGCAGCGCTCGCGATCGGGCGTAGCCGGGACTATCAAAGCGTGGAAGTCGGCCCCGGCGATATCGCCTTCCTGCAATATACCGGCGGGACGACCGGCGTCGCGAAGGGGGCGGTGTTGACCCATCGCAACATGGTCAGCAACGTCCTGCAGTCCGCCGCCTGGTTGGGAGCGGTTATCAAGGGGCCCGGGGATATCGTCGTCACGCCGCTGCCGCTCTATCACATATTTTCGTTGACGGCGAATCTATTCAGTTTCGTCGAGCTCGGCGGGCAGAATCTGCTGATCACGAACCCAAGAGACACAAGCGGATTCATCAAGGAGATGAAGAAAACGCCGTTTTCGTATCTGACCGGTGTGAATACGCTCTTCGTTTCCCTGCTGCAACGGCCGGAGTTCGCGAAAGTCGACTTCAGCCGACTGAAGAGCTGTATGGGCGGTGGGATGGCCGTGCAACGGGCCGTCTCCGATGACTGGCAGGCCGTAACAGGTATGCCGATCATCCAGGGATACGGCCTCACCGAGGCCTCGCCGATCATCACCGCCAACCCGCTCATCGATGACGAGTTCAACGGTTCCGTCGGCGTGCCGTTGCCGTCGACGGAGGTCGCTATCTTCGACGACGACGGGGAGATGTTGCCTCTGGGCGCGATCGGCGAGATTTGTGCCCGTGGTCCGCAAATCATGAAGGGCTATTGGCAGCGGCCGGAAGCGACGTCGAAAGTCCTGTTTGGCGACGGCTGGTTGCGTACGGGCGATGTCGGCCGGCTTGATGAGCAGGGGTATGTCTACATCGAAGATCGTCTGAAGGACTTGATCATCGTGTCCGGCTTCAACGTGTACCCGAGCGAGATCGAGGATGTCGTCGTCGGCCATCCGGGCATCATCGAGGCCGCGGTCGTGGGCGTCCCCGACGCGGGGTCCGGTGAGGCTGTGAAGTTATACGCCGTCAAGAAGGATCCTGGGCTGACCGAGCAGGCGCTGATCGACTACTGTCGCGAG